>JAKLKT010000299.1 GCA_023150495.1 Planctomycetota bacterium | reverse complement strand
GGCGGTCGACGATCTCGCGGGCACGCTGCGCTCGCGCCGGAGCGGCCTCGAGACGAAGCGCGCCGCGGCACTCGCCCTCGGCAGGCTCCTCCGCGACGCGGCGCCGCCCGACCCGGACTCCGCCGACCGTGCGGCGCGCGCGCTCCGCGACTGCTTCGAGAAGGAGAACGACACGGTGCTCCGCGGCTTCGCCGCCGTGTCGCTCGGCGCCGCGCGCCCGCCGCGCTCCCTTCCGCTGCTCATGGAGGCGATCGACCACGGCGGGAACGCCGCGGTGAAGCCCTACTGCGCGATCGCGCTTGGGCTCGGCGCCCGAACCGCGGGCGGCGACGAGGCGCGAAAGACCGGCAACTTCCTCCGCGCCGAGCTCGACAAGGCGGCGCAGCTGGATCTCGGCTCCGCGCTCTCGCTCGGGCTCGGCCTCGCGAAGGCATCCGACAGCGAGGAGGACCTCCTCGAGCGCCTGAAATGGCCGCGGCTCCCGGCGCCCGCGCGCGGCGCGGCGGCGCAGGGGATCGGGCTCCTCGGCACGGCGACGCCCGGGGCCGTGGATGCGCTCAAGCAGGTGGCGAGCGAGGGCACGCCCGGCGTCCTCGAGGATGCGGGTCTCGCGCTCGGGCTGCTCGGGCAGCGGGCGATCGCGAGGGATCTCGCCATCCGCCTGCCGCGCGCCGGCTCCGCCCACGCGCAGTCCCGCCTCATGCTGGCGCTCATCTACCTCGCCCACACGGAGAGCGTCGAGCCCCTGCTCCTCGTGCTGCGCGACAAGGGCACGCCGTCGACCGCGCGCGAGTTCGCGGCGGTCGCGCTCGGGATCCTCGGCGACCCGCGCGACGAGGACCCGCTCTTCGAGCTCGACGCGTGGTTCAACCTCTACGCGACGACGCGCTCGACGCACGAGTTCGTCCGGCTGTACTAGCCCGAGTTCTCACGAGGATCGAGACCGACGGGCGCTGGGACCGAGCGGACCGACGCCTTTCGGCGAGGGGCCTCGTGGATGATCCGGGCGAGGCTGCAGGCCGGCAACGCGCCGCGGGCGTGCGAGCGGTCGGCCTACTTCCTGCTGGCTGCCCCCCGCGGAGGCGGACCGGTCACGCCGAAGCTCCGCGTCAGCGGAGCGAAGGCGGGCGGTGCCCGCGAACCCGGAACAGGTCGCTCGGAACGTACTTCATCTCGATGTAGTTCCACGGGCCGCGGAGCGCCTGCGCGCAGAACCAGCTCCCGTCGAAGAACGTGTAGTAGAGGTCCCGGTAGTGGTAGACGTCCCCGTCGGCGTTGGCCACGTAGGAGACCGTGATGCCCGGGTAGGCGACCAGGTGCGGGGTCGCGTCGCTCACGGCGGGCGTCTTCCCGGGGGGCGGCGGCGCGAGCCGCTGCTCCGGCATCGTGAACGGCATGGTCGTGCCGCAGGCGGCGCAGAGGCCAAGCGTGAGGAGGCCAAGGCGGCGGACGAATCCGTTGAAGAAGCCCATGACCCTGTACCCAAGGGGAAGACAATCACAGGCCCGGCCGGAGTCCACCGCGTGTTCTCCCACAAGGAGGGGGAGGCCCGGACCGGGATACGCCGGCGGGTTCTTCTGGGGCACCTGTCGTCCCCGTTAGACTTTGCGTCCGTTGGGCACCGTCGTCGTCAAGCGCGGCCGCGCCAAGCCTCTCTGGCGGGGGCATCCCTGGGTGTTCAGGGATTCCATCGAGCAGGTGTCCGGCGATGTGGACGCCGGCGCCATGGTCCAGGTGGCGGACGGGGACGGGCGCATTCTGGGACGGGGGTTCTGGAGCCCCGGGTCGAAGATCGCGGTCCGCCTCCTCAGCCGGGAGCCCGAGGGCCCCGAGCCCGACGCCGCCTTCTTCCGGGACCGGATCGCGCGGGCGTTCCGGCTCCGCCTCGAGACCCTCGGCCTCCCGGTCGTGACCGACGCCTACCGGCTCGTCCACTCCGAGGGCGACTACCTGCCGGGTCTCATCGTCGACCACTTCGCTGGGCACCTCGTCGTGCAGCTCTCGACGATCGGGATGCACCGCCGCCGCGACCTCGTGCTCGACGCGCTCGAGGAGGTCGTCGCGCCGGCGTCGATCTTCGAGCAGCCCGACCGGAAGGCGTGCGAGATCGAGGGCATCGAGACCCCCGGCGGGCTCCTTCGCGGCAAGGCGCCCCCGGAGCCCCCTTCCGTCCTCGAGAACGGCGTGTGCTTCCGCATCGGCCTCGGCGAGGGCCAGAAGACCGGGTTCTTCGCCGACCAGCGCGACAACCGGCAGCTCGTCGGCCGGCTCGTCCGCGACCGCACGGTCCTCGACCTGCACACGTACACGGGCGGCTTCGGCCTCTACGCGGCGGTCAACGGCGCGTACGAGGTCCTCGGCATCGACTCCTCGGGTCCCGCGCTCGCGCTCGCCGCGGAGAACGCGATGCTCAACAACGGCCGGCAGATCCGTTTCGAGCGCGGCGACGCGCAGGAGACGCTGAACGAGCTGCACCGGCGCGGGCGGACCTTCGACGTCGTCATCTGCGACCCGCCCCGGCTCGCGCCCGACCGGGCGTCGGTCCCGAGGGCGCTGCGCAAGTATCGGGATCTCCACCTGCGCGCGATGCGCGCGGTGAAGCCGGGCGGGCTGCTCGCGGTCTCCTCCTGCTCGGGCGCGGTCCGCGAGGAGGAGTTCGAGCGCACGCTCCAGGAGGCCGCGTACGACCTGAAGCGCGAGGCGCAGGTCCTCCACCGCGGCGGCCAGGCCGCGGACCATCCCGTCCTCGCGACGTGCCCCGAAGGCCGCTACCTCAAGTTCCTGCTCGCGTGCGTGGCGTAGCCTACTGGGAGGTCCGCGAGGGCTACCGCCCCCCGGACGCTCCGTCCGCGCGCGCCTTCGCGGACCCGAAGGCGGAGCGCATCGCGCGCTGGAGCGGGCTCGCGCCGGGCGCGACGGTCCTCGACGTCGGCGCGGGCACCGGGCACATGACGGAGGCCCTCCGCCGGAAGGGCTTCCGGGCCGTCGCCGTCGACGCGTCCGCGGGGATGCTCGCGCGCAACCCGGCGCCGCTGAAGGTGCGCGCCGACGCCGCACGGCTCCCCTTCCGCGACGGCGCGTTCGCGCTCGCCGCGGAGTCGAACCTGCTCCACCACGTCGGGGATCCCGTCGCGGTCCTCCGCGAGATGGCGCGCGTCGCGGCGGGGCAGGTGGCGGCGGTCGAGCCCAACCGCAACCACCCGCCGATGCTCCTCTTCTCGCTCGTCGTGCGCGAGGAGCGCAAGGGGCTCCGGTTCACGAAGGCCCACCTCGCGCGCCTTGCCGCCGCGGCGGGGCTCTCGCCCGAACGGCTTGAGGTGACGGGGTGGGTCTATCAGAATAGGACCCCTAGCTTCCTCGCCGGCTTCCTCGGCCGGAGGGACGGCGCCTGCCGCATGGCGGCCTACGTCGTCGGCCTGTTCCGGGGTGGAAGGGGCGCGGGGAGGGAGGGACGCGCATGAACGTCTACGAGGAGCCGCGGGAAGGCGGGGGCGCGCCGAAGGCGGATCGGCCCGACCCGATGAAGGAGTTCAAGGCGATGCCGAGCGCGGAGCGCTGGCTCGCCGTCTTCGCCGCGACCGTGATCGTCGCGTACGTGATCCGCGGTCTCACCCGCTACTGGGGCGACCGCGTCTTCGACGTGCTGAGCCTGCTCGGAGCCGCGGCCGTGCTCGGGCTCGTCGTGCCGCAGCTGCTCGGCGTCCGCCTGCTCACGCCGCGCGTGCGCATGTTCATCTTCGCGATCGGGGGCATCCTGCCGGCCGCCGGCTTCGTGTTCGACCTGCTCGCCGCGGACTTCTGGTACGCGGCGATGCTCGCCGCCGGGATCGCGATGGGCCTCACGGCCTGGCAGATCGCGGAACGCGAGCGGCTGCTGAAGTAGGCCCGGCCGCGGCGGGGCCCCGGAGCCCCACCCCTTCGACTCAGAGCGGGGTCACGCGCATCGACAGGTCGAGCGCGGGCGCGGAGTGCGTGAGCGCGCCGATCGAGATCCTCTCCGCGCCGGCCTCGGCGTACGCGCGGATGTTCCCGAGGTTGATCCCGCCGGAGATCTCGAGCATCGGGCGCGCGCGGTCGCCGCGCTCGCGGCGCGCCGCCCGCACGTCGTCGGGCGTCCACTCGTCGAGCATCACGACGTCCGCCCCCGCCGCGACGGCCGCGCGGAACTCCGCCATGTTCTCCGCCTCGACGATCGCCGGCATGCCCTCCGGCCGCCGCGCGAGCGCGGCCGCGAGGTCGCCCTTGAACGCGAGGTGGTTCTCCTTCACGAGCACGGCGTCGTAGAGCGCGAACCGGTGGTTCTCGCCGCCGCCCATCCGGACCGCGAACCGCTCGAGCACGCGGAGACCGGGCGTCGTCTTCCGGGTGTCGAGGATCCGCGCGCCGGTGCCCGCGACCGCCTGCACGAACCTCGACGTGAGCGTCGCGATGCCGGAGAGGCGGATCAGGAAGTTGAGGGCGGTCCGCTCCGCGGCGAGGAGGACCCGGGCCGGCCCCTCGGCGGTGAGCACCGTGTCCCCCGGCCGCACGCGCGCGCCGTCGGCGACGGCCGCCCCGACCGCGAGGGGCGCCCCCCCCGCAGCGAGCCTGAAGACCGCCGCCGCGACCTCGACACCCGCGACGACGCCCTCCGCCTTG
>JAKLKT010000298.1 GCA_023150495.1 Planctomycetota bacterium | reverse complement strand
CTGGACGGGCGGTGCGGGCGCCTCCGCGGCCGGCGGTTCCGGCGCCGCCGTTGCCGGGGCGGGAGCGGGGGAGGCCTCGTCCTCGTGCACGCCGCGGAGCGCGTCGAGCGCATGCTGCATCGCGGCCCTGTACTTGACGCCCTGCTGGGGCGCGCTCTCCTCGGGCTCCTCGGGGACGAGGCCGAGCATCGAGAGCGCGCGGCTCACGGCCTGCAAATGGCGCGACGCGGGCGCGCGGACGACGGCGGGCAGGAAGGGGTCGGGCCTCTCCTCCGCGGGCGGCTTCGCGGCCGGCGGCGGCGGCTCGGGCTCCGGGCGCGATTCGAGGATGCCGAGACGGCCCTCGATCTTCGAGAGCCGCCCCTCGAGCCGCTCCAGGCCCTGGAGCAGCCGGTCGACGGCATCCTCGGTGCGCATAGAACCCTATCGAGCGGGGCGGCATCCGGCCTGAAACCGGGGATCCTTGCCTCCGCCGTGGCCTCGGCGGCAGGCCGCCCCTCCCCGGGGCCCCTCCCCACCTACGCCTTCCTGAGGATCGTGACGATGTTCTGGCCGCCGAACCCGAACGAGTTGTTCATGGCGTAGCGGACGTTCGCCTTCCTGGGCTCGTTCGGGACGTAGTCGAGGGGGCAAAGGGGGTCCTCGAACTCGTAGTTGATCGTCGGCGGGAGCACGCCCTCCTCGAGGGCGCGCACGCACGCGATCGCCTCCACGGCGCCGGCCGCCGCGATGAGATGCCCGATCATCGACTTCGTCGACGAGACCGGCGGCGCCTCGCCCTTGCCGCCGAAGATCCGCGCGATCGCGCCGCTCTCCATCGCGTCGTTCTGCTGCGTGGACGTGCCGTGCGCGTTGATGTACCCGATGTCCCCGGGCGAGAGGCCGGCGCTCCTGAGCGCGAGGCGCATCGCGAGCTCGACGCGCTCGCCCTCGGGCTGCGGGTCGGTGACGCGGTAGCAGTCCGCCGTGTTGCCGTAGCCGACGACCTCCGCGCGGATCCGCGCGCCGCGGCGTCGCGCGTGCTCGAACTCCTCGAGCACGAGGACGCCGCTGCCCTCGCCGAGGATGAAGCCGTCGCGCTTCCGGTCGAAGGGGCGCGAGGCCCGGTGCGGCTCGTCGTTGCGCGGCGAGAGCGCGCCGAGCGTCGCGTAGCCGGAGAGGCTCATGATGTCGACCTGGCTGTGCGTGCCGCCCGCGAGGAGGACGTCCGCGTCGCCGCGTCGGATCGCGCTGTACGCCTCCCCCACCGCGTGGTTGCCGGCCGCGCACGCCGTGATGCAGACCCAGTTGGGGCCGCGGGCGCCGACCGCGCGCGCCACGTGCGTGCCCGCCTGGTAGTACTCCTCCTGCTCGCGGCGCTGCGGCGAGAAGTCGTGCGGCAGCGCGCGGGAGAACGCGGCGTAATCGAAGGTCCCCTTCACGGCCATCGCGGCCTTGCACGCCTCGACGAGACGCTCGACCTCCGAGATGCCCTTGCCGGAGCCCATGAAGACGCCGACGCGCTCGAGGTCCACGCGCGCCCGCGCGAGGCCCGAGTCCGCCCACGCCTCGCGCGCCGCGACGAGCGCGAAACGGGCGTGGATGCCGAGCTCGGGGTGCGCCTCGTCCTCGGGAACGCGCGGCAGGGGCTCGATCTCGCCCGCGATCTGCACGCTCATCGTCGAGACGTCGAAGCGGCTGATCCGACGCACGCCCGACTCGCCCCGGAGCATCGCGTCCCAGTTCCGGGCGACGCCCTGCCCGAGCGGCGTGACCATCCCGAGGCCGGTGACGACGACGCGGCGCCCCGTCACCCGGCGTACTCCCGGATCACGAGGGACGCGTTCTGCCCGCCGAAGCCGAAGGAGTTGCTGAGCACCGTCCGCACCTTCGCCTCGCGCGCCCGGTTGGGCACGTAGTCGAGGTCGCACTGCGGATCGGGCGCATCGAGGTTGATCGTCGGCGGGAGGATGCCGTCGCGGATCGCGAGCACGCTCACGACCGCCTCGAGCGCGCCGGCGGCCCCGATCAGGTGGCCGATCATCGACTTGATCGACGACATGGGCACCTTGGCCGCGCGCGCGCCGAAGAGCTTCTTCACGGCGACCGTCTCGGTGAGGTCGTTGAGGACCGTCGAGGTGCCGTGCGCGGAGATGTAGTCGACGTCGTCCGTCGAGACGCGCGCGTCCCTGAGCGCCTCGCGCATCGAGAGGACGGCGCCCCTCCCCTCCGGCTCCGGCTGCGTCACGGCGAACGCGTCGAACGAGCTGCCGTAGCCGACGCACTCGGCGTAGATCGTCGCGCCGCGCTTCTTCGCGTGCTCCTCCGACTCGAGGACGAGGACGCCCGCGCCCTCGCCGAGCACGAAACCGTCGCGGCCCCGGTCGAACGGCCGGCTCACGCGCTCGGGCGGCCGGCCGGAGGTGGAGAGCGCTCCGAGCAGCGTGTAGGCGACGAGCGAGAGCGGGTCGATGCGCGAGTCGGCTCCGCCCGCGAGCATCACGTCCGCGTCGCCGCGCTCGATGATGCGCATCGCCTCGCCGATCGCCTGCGTGGACGCGCTGCACGCGGTCACGATCGTGTTGTTCGGCCCCTGCGCCTGGTGGAAGATCGACACGTGCGCCGCGACCATGTTGGGCAGGTGCTTCAGCAGCCAGAGCGGGAAGAGCGTCTTCTGGCCCGCCGTGCCGAAGCGCTTCAGGTCGAAGCGGCCCTCTTCGTCGAGGCTCGCGAGGATCGCCTGCCCCACCTCCTCGACGTCGGTCGGCACGAGCCCCGAACCCATCACGACGCCGAACCGGGCGGGCTCCGGCGGGGCCTCGAGGAGCCCCGAATGCTCCATCGCCATCCGCGACGCGGCGACGCCGAGGCGGATGTTCCTCCCCATCACCTTGAGCGCCTTCCGGTTCGGGACGAACTTCGCGGGGTCGAAGCCCTTCACCTCGCCGGCGACCTGCACGGCGAAGCCGGTCGGATCGAAGCTCTCGATCCGCGCGATGCCGGACCTCCCCTCGCACGTGGCCTTCCAGAACGACTCCGCGGTGCTCCCGTTGGGCGCGAGCGCGCCGAAGCCGGTGACGACGATGCGCCTTCTCATTGCCCGTCCCACGGGATGCCGAGCGACTTCCAGAGGAGGCGCCGCTGCTCGCGGGCCGCGGGGCTCTCCTTCGGGGTCAGGGCCTCGGGCAGGTAGATGATCATGAACTCCGCCTCTCCGACGACTCTGCCGTCGACGCGGGCGACGCCGCGGCACATCGTCCCCTCGGGGCGCGACAGGATCGCGTCGACCTCGCAGACGATGCGGTCGCCCGGCCGCGCCGCGGAGGGGAACCGCGCGCGCTCGACCTTCCCGAGCATCGTGCGGGTCCCGGGCGCCGCGACGAGGCGCGCCACCGTGCCGCCCGTCTGGAGGATCGTCTCGAGGACGAGCGTCGGCGGGTAGGCGTCCCCCTCCCCGAAGAACCCCTCCCCGGTCGTGACGCACTTCACGGACTTCGCGCGGCGGCCCGCCTCCAGCTCCAGGAACCGGTCGACGAGCACGTAGCGCATGCCCGGGCCGTCAGCGCGAGGCGAGCTTCGTCTTCACGTAGTTGACGAGCAGGCCGACGGTGAAGAGGTCGGGCACGCGCGTGACGCGCGGGTCCTTCCTGAACTGCGCGAGGTCCGCGAAGGGGAGCTTCTCCTCGAGGAACTGGAGGCCCTTCTCGGTGACGACGCCGTTCTTCACCAGCTGCTCGTCCTGGAAGATCTTCTGCGGGAAGAGCTCGTCCTTGTCGATCGAGATCCCGAAGGTCTTCTCGAGCTGGAAGGTGATGTCGAGATAGTCGATCGACTCCGCCTCGAGGTCGGTCTGAAGCCTCTTGTCGACCTGCACCTCGTCCTCGTCGCGGCCGAGGGCCGTCGCGACGCACTGGCGAACCTTCGAGACGATCTCCTTTTCGTCCATTGGAGGGGCTCCCGCGAAAGACGTTAAGCGCGCGCGGTGCCCTCGTCAACTTCAGCGGCCGCGCGGGGCCTGACCGAGAAGCGGAGCCGGCCGACCCCCTCCTCGCCGGTGTACGCACGGCCCCGGAACCAGACCGCGCCCTCCTCCTCCTTCTCCCGCTCGACCTCGAGGCGCACGACCTCCCCCGGCACGACGAACCGGTTGAAGCGCATCTGGGCGACCTCCGCGAGCACCCAGAGGTCGTCGCCGCCCGGCTTCGCGGCGAGGCACCGCCGCGCCGCCTGGACGAACCCCTCGAGGATCATCGCCCCCGGCAGCACCGGCATGCCGGGGAAGTGGTCCCGGAAGAACTCCTCGTTGAAGGCGAGCGCCTTGAGCGCGACGACGCGCTCGCCCGCCTCGCACTCGAGGATCCGGTCGATGAACACGAACGCCATGTGTGAGAGCCCCGATCCTTCAGGGCGCCGCGGCCGCGGGTTCCGCCCGGGCTACCCGCCCGGGCCACACGCGGACGCCGGCCCGGCACTTCGAAATCGATCCCGCTCGCCGGGGGCCGAGGGCCCGCGGGTCGCGGGAGCCTAGAGGTGGACGTTCTTGACGCAGCGGAACCCGATCGCCTCGCACTTGTCCTTCGGATGGGCCTCGAGGCGGTAGTACACGTGGAGATACTCGACGGAGTCGTTGTAGCTCCCGCCGCGCACGACGTGGAACTCGCCG
>JAKLKT010000297.1 GCA_023150495.1 Planctomycetota bacterium | reverse complement strand
TCTGCAACGCGCCGAGTCGGCACCGGGCGCGGATCCCGAGACGCGCCCCGTGGCGGCGCCGCAGGCTCCGGGCGGCGAAACCGGGGGGGTCCGGGGGCCGGAGGGGGGCGCGCGCGCGGAGGGCGCCGAGGGGAAGGTTTGGAAGCCGGAGGACCTGCCGAAGGGCACGCAGGTGGTGCGAGGCGGCGAGCGGAACGAGCCGGGGCCCGGGATGCAGCGCGGACCCGTGCCCGGACGCCTTGAGCCCCTTCAGCGCGGGGGGTCGAAGTTCGCGACGCCCCCGCGCTTCCGCGGCGACGCGACGATCCGGGGGCGGGTGGTCGACGCGGACGGCCGCCCCGTCGAGGGCGCCGCCGTCTGCCGGATGCCCATCGACGTGGACCGGAGCGGAGGCACGATCCTGAGCTTCGAGTTCATCGCCGAGATCGGGAAGACCGGGGCGGACGGGACGTTCGAGGCGACGAAGCAGGAGCACGGCACGTTCTACCTCGTCGCGAACTACGCGCGGCTCATGAACCGGCCGCGCGGGATGGAGACGCGCGACGCAGTCGTCGTGCAGGTGGCCGAGAAGGGGACGGCGGAGGGGGTCACGCTGAGGATCCCCGTGCAGCTCGGCGAGCTCGTGCCGCTCCGGGGCGTCGTCACGGACCCGGAGGGGCGCCCGCTGCAGGGCGCGCAGGTCTTTCTCGACTACCAGGAGCTCCGCACGGACGCGGAGGGGAGATTCGACGCCGGGAAGGTCCCGGTGGGCACGCGCAACGTGGTCGTCCGGCGCACCGGGTACGTGGAGCTCGAGGGGACCGTCGAGGCCGCGCGCGGGCAGGAGAACGTGGCGCAGCTCGTCCTCGAGCTGAAGGAGCAGGGGGAGCTGCGCCTCGCGGGGCAGGTGCTCGACCTTGCGGGCACGCCCGTCGCGGGCGCCGCGGTCTACCTGAACGCGCCGAACGGGACGGTGCGGAGCGTCAAGACGGACGCGCAGGGGCGCTACGCGTTCGACAAGCTCCCCGCGCGGCTCTCCGAGGGCGGCTCCACGATCACCGTCTGGGCGGACGGGCACTTCCCGAAGCACGTGAAGGACGTCCCGGTGCCGGCGGACCCGTTCGAGATCCGCGTCGACCGCGCGGTACGGCTCCTCGTGAAGGTCGTGAGCGGCGCGACCGGCGAGCCGCTGCAGCAGATCCGCGGCGAGGCACGGCGCGAGATCGCGGAGGGCGGGAAGGTCGAGTACCGGATGTTCCGGAGCTGGTCGGTCTTCAAGGAGGACGGGATCCTCGACGACCTCGACGTGCCGGCGGGGAAGGTCCAGCTCGAGATCGAGGCCCCCGGCCACGCGGTGACGACGGTCGAGGTCGAGATCGCCTCCGGCGACGAGAAGAAGGAGATCGAAGTCCGGCTGCCGCCTTCGGCCGAGGGGGGCGGATAGGCGG
This sequence comes from Planctomycetota bacterium, assembly GCA_023150495.1. Classification (GTDB taxonomy): domain Bacteria; phylum Planctomycetota; class PLA2; order PLA2; family PLA2; genus PLA2. Next base: position 4,199 of record JAKLKT010000297.1, on the reverse strand, counting down.
CCCGTCCCCCACGGCCGCGTCCTTCCGTGCCGCGCCCGCCCCGCTCAGGGCAGGTTGCCGCTGATGAGCACGGTCTTGTCGAGCGAGGCCTGGTTGATGTAGATCGCGGCCCCGGACGGCAAGGCGCTCGCGAACTCGAACGAGCCGTGCCCGCCGCCGTTGGTCTCGAACTGGCCGACCTGGACCCACGGCCCGGCCGTCCCGACGTTGCCGGCGGTGCTGCCGGTCGCGTCCACGTGGACCGTGTAGATCGTGTCGGCGAGAAGCCCGTTGGCGACGAGGGAGCACGCGGGGTTGCTGCCGCCGCCGTTCGGCACGACCACGCTTCCGTGCGCATCCTCGTAGGAGTGCGTCAAGGGCGTGTCGTACTGCGTGCCCGGAAACACCTCGAACGCGGGCGAGAGCGACACCTTCTGCCCGTTCTCCGCGCTGTCGACCGGCGCGCGCGAGATCGCCAGCGCGGCAAGCAACACGAATCCGACCAGGCGTCCCATCGATCCCTCCCTTCGGAAGCAAGGGACGCTAGCGCCGCGGCACCCCGCAGTCAATCCCCTTGCGGCGCACGGGCATCCCAACTCCAATCGTGGGGTGCTCGCGCGTCCCCGCCTCTTCGAGGAGCCCTCCGGCCACGTCCGCGTCCGCGGCCTCTTCCTTGCGGGCATGGGCCTCGTCTACCTCTGCGCGTTCGCGTCGATGTGGACGCAGGTCAAGGGCCTCATCGGCGAGGACGGCATCGCGCCGGTCGCCGGCACGCTCGACTGGATGGAGGAGCAGGGCGGGGGCGCCCTCCGCTTCCCGACGCTCCTCTGGCTCTCGCGGGGGGACCTCGCGCTCGACCTGCTCTGCGGCAGCGGCGTCGCCCTCTCGGTCGCGGTCGTCCTCGGCTTCGCAAGGCTCCCGTGCCTCGCGCTCCTCTGGGCCCTCTACCTCTCGCTCTTCACCGCGGGGCTCATGTTCACGGGCTTCCAGTGGGACGTCCTGCTGCTCGAGTCGGGGTTTCTCGCGATCTTCCTCGCACCATGGAGCCCGACTCCCAGGGGGGCCCGGGGGCGCGGGGCGTCGCCCCTCGCGATCTGGGCGCAGCGCTACCTCCTCTTCCGCCTGATGTTCGCGTCGGGCGTCGTGAAGCTCGCCTCCGGGGACCGCAGCTGGTGGCCCGATCTCACGGCGATGTCCTTCCACTACGAGACGCAGCCCCTGCCGACGGCGATCGGGTGGCACGCCCACCATCTCCCGATGTGGTTCCACAAGGCGGAGGTCCTCGGCACGTTCGCGGTCGAGCTCGTCGTTCCCTTCCTGATCCTCCTCGGCCGTCTCCCGCGGCTCGTCGCGTTCCTCTGCTTCGCGGCGCTCCAGGCGGGGATCGCGCTCACGGGCAACTACGGCTTCTTCAACCTGCTGACGCTCGTGGTCTCGCTCACGCTCCTCGACGACTCGATGCTCCCGTGGAAGCGGGAGATCGTCGCGGCGCCGCCGGGCGCGGTCGCGCGGTGGGTCCGCAGGTGCGCCCTCGCGCCGATGCTCCTCCTCGCGACGCTCGAGTTCTCGGCCGGGCTCTCGTGGGAGCCGTGGCCGCGCGCGGTCGAGGACGCCCGGGCGACGATCGACCCGCTGCGGCTCACGAGCAGCTACGGCCTCTTCCGCGTGATGACGAAGGAGCGGAGGGAGGTCGTCGTCGAGGGGTCGAGCGACGGGCGGGAGTGGAAGCCCTACGGGTTCAGGTGGAAGCCGGGCGACGTCGAGCGGGCGCCGGGCGTCGTGCAGCCGCACATGCCGCGGCTCGACTGGCAGATGTGGTTCCTCGCGCTCTCGCGCCACGACAGCCCGCGCAACTGGTGGTTCGGGGCGTTCCTCGACCGGCTTCTCGAGGGCGAGCCCTCGGTCACGGCGCTGCTCGGGACGAACCCGTTCCCGGATGGCCCCCCCCGCTACGTCCGCGCGGTGATCTGCCGCTACGAGTTCACGACTCCGGATGAGCGGAGGGCGAAGGGCGCGTGGTGGAAGCGCACCGAGCTCGGCCTCTACGCGCCGGTCCGCGAGCGCGTGCCCCGGTGAGGCGGCCGTCGCCCGCCTCCGGCAGGACCGCGTGGAACGCGCGGCCGCTGCATCGCCCTCCACGGCAGCCGCGCGTCCGCGCGCAGCAGCACCGCGGGCCGTGGCGGTCGGCGATCCGGTCGCCGGCATGCGCGACGCCGAGGAGAACCCGGACCTCGATGCTGCCCCTCCCCCGCGCCCCCTCCCCTCCGTAGTAAAGTGGACGGGTGCGCATCCTAGGGCTCCTCCTCCTCGCCGCCCTCGCGGCCGGGCAGGAGGACCCCCTCGCCCAGGCCCGCGCCCGCGTGAAGGCCCTCGAGAGCGAGATGGAGGCCGTCATCGCGAAGGTCGCGCCCGCCGTCGGCGCGATCACGAACTACATGGCGCTCTTCGACGAGAAGACGGGCAAGGTCGCCGTCGCGCCGCGGAGCCTCGGCAGCGGCCTCGTCGTCACCGCGGACGGATTCATGCTCACGAACGTCCACGTCGTCGAGGGCGCCGGCTACCTGACCGTCGCGCTGCCCGGCGGCACCTACCCCGCGAAGCTCCACGCCGACACGAGCGAGGGCGCCGTCAAGGGCGACATCGCGCTGATCAAGCTCGGCGGCGAGACGCGGTTCCCCTATGTCGACTGGCGCGTGGGCGACTCGAAGGGCGTCGAGCCGGGGACCTTCGTGCTCGCGCTCGGCAACCCGCACGGCCACGCGCTCGACGGCGTCCCGATGGCGACGCTCGGGATCGTCTCCGGCAAGGGGCGCGCGGCGGCCGAGACCGGGTTCCTCTACGTCGACGTGATCCAGACCGACGCGGAGATCAACCCCGGCAACAGCGGCGGCCCGCTCTTCGACATCGAGGGTCGCTTCCTCGGGATCAACGGCCTCATGAACTCGCGGCAGGGGCGCTCCAACTCGGGCGTCGGCTTCGCGATCCCCGTCGACCAGGTCCGCCTCTTCATGAAGACGCTGCTGAAGGAGGGCGAGACGACGGGGTACGGCTTCCACGGCATCGATGTCGGCTCGACGCCGGACGAGAGCGGAGCGCTCGTCGTCGGCGTGCAGGGCGGCTCGCCCCGCAACGCGAAGACCGCGAAGTTCAGGCTCGCGTCGTTCGCGGAGTGGAAGGAGTCGGCCGGAAAGGCGGGGCCGGCGGGGCCGCTTCCGCTGGCGGAGCGAGGGTTCCTCGGCGCCGAGTGGACGGAGGAGCGCACGGGTGTGCGGCTCGCGCGCGTCGTCCCCGGCGCGGCGGCGGACCGCGCGAAGCTGCTCGCGGGCGACCTCCTCCTGCGCGTCGAGAAGACCGACGTCCCCACGGCCAAGGCGCTCGTGGACTGCCTCGCCACGATCCCGAAAGAGGCGAAGGTCAAGGTCGCCTACGAGCGCGACGGGAGGAAGCGCGAGGCGGTCCTCGTGCTCAGCGGCGTCGCCGAGGCGGCGGGGATCGGGAAGTGAACCGGGGGGGCTTCGGGGGCCTCGCGCTCCTCCTCTGCTGCGTCGCGCGGGCGGGCGAGCTCCAGGTCGCGGAGGGCGCGGTGAAGCGCGCCGCGGCGGTCGCGCGCCCCGCGGTCGTCACCGTCCTCACGCCCGACCAGCGCGACTTCGATCTCACGGGCGTCGTGATCGCGCCGAGCATCGTGCTCACGGCACGGTCCCCGCTGCTCCGCGACGGCCGGCTCCCGCCCTCGCTCCTGATCCGGCTGCCCGGCAAGGGCTCCACGCTCGAGGCGTCGCTCCTCGACGACGACGAGAAGACGGACACCGTCCTCTACAAGTCCGACTCCGCGGCGGGAGTGAAGCAGCTCTCGGCCTCGCGCTCGGAGGACATCCGCGAGGGGATGTGGGTGCTGCTCGTCGGGAACGCGTTCGGGCAGGGGCGCGAGAGCACGCCGACTCTCTCCCTCGGCATCGTCTCGGCCGTGTCGCGGGATCGCGGGGCCGTGCGCGCGTTCCACACGAGCGCGCTCGTGAACCCCGGCTCGATCGGCGCCCCGGTCGTCGACCTCACGGGCGACCTCGTCGGGATCGCCGCGAACGCGATCACGGCCGACGGGGGCCAGACCGTCGTCGTGCCGTTCGACGCCATCCGCGCCGCCTACCAGTCGAGGGACGGGAAGGGCTCGAAGGCGGTCGGCCGGCCCCCGCCCCCCCGCCCGGTCGCGAACCGGGTCG
>JAKLKT010000296.1 GCA_023150495.1 Planctomycetota bacterium | reverse complement strand
CCACTCGCAGGTCTCCGACTTCGCCGCGGCGAAGCTGCTGTTCAAGATGCTGGCGTACGCGGTGGCCCGGAAGTGACCGGGGCGCCCTCGGTCCGGTTCGATGCCACGGGCATCGAGGTCGAGAACGGCCTCCTCTGGCTCGACGCGCGGACGAGGCGCCGGCTCGGCCTCGTCACCCACGCGCACCTCGACCACGTGGCGCGGCACGAGACCGTGCTCTCCACGCCGGAGACCGCGGAGCTCATGCGGCGGCGGCGCGGCGCGGGCCTCAAGTACATCGAGCGCCGCTACGGCGAGCGGACGCTCGTGGGGGACGTCGCGGTCACGCTCCTGCCCGCGGGCCACATCCTCGGATCGGCCATGGCGCTGCTCGAGAGGCACGGCGGCCGCCTCCTCTACACGGGCGACGTGCGCCCGGAAGGCGGCCTCACGTGCCCCCCCGCCGAGCTCCCGCGGGCGGACGTGCTCATCATGGAGGCGACCTTCGGGCGGCCCGAGCACCGCTTCCCGCCCGCGGAGGAGGTGCGGGAGGAGATGGCCCGGTTCGCGAGGGAGGCGCTCGGCCTCGGCGCGACGCCGGTGTTCCTCGCGTACGCGCTCGGGAAGGCGCAGGAGGTGATGACCGCGCTCGGCCGGGCGGGGATCCCTGTCGCGGCCCACCCGTCGGTCTGGGCCATGTGCGACGTCTACCGGAGGTTCGGCCTCGTGTTCCCGGGATCCCGGCGGCTCGCAGGCCGTGGCCGCCCGGATGCGGCGGTCGTCGTGCCGCCGCAGAGCCGGAGGGAGATCCGGGCGCCGGGCGAGCTCCGGGTGGCCGCGGTGACCGGCTGGGGCGACCGCGCGCTCTGCCCGGGCGTCGAGCGCGTGTTCCGGCTCTCGGACCATGCCGACTACGACGCCCTTCTGCGCCTCGCGCGGGCGGTCGCGCCGAAGCGGATCCACGTGGTGCACGGCTACGCGCAGGAGTTCGCCGCGGACCTGTGCGCGCTCGGGTTCGACGCCCATGCGGTCGAGGGCCACAGGGGCCCGGACGAGGACGAGCGACCGGGGCAGTTCTGACGGCGGTATCGCGCCAACGACGACCGGGGCGAGCGGTCCTCGAGCCGGACGGGGACCACCGAGGGCAGTCAGCCGCTGGCGGGGACCGCGGCAAGCGCCGTGATCGAGTCCGACGAGCCGAGGGCGAGCGTCGTCGTCGGAGTCGACGAACGGAGGGAACCGAGGGCGCTCAGCCGCGGGCGTGGGCCGCGGCCGCCGTGATCGAGTCCGACGAGTCGAGGGCGAGCGTCGTCGTCGGAGTCGACGAACGGGGGGAACCGAGGGCGCTCAGCCGCGAGCGGCGTCCGCGCCGCTCGTCGGCTGCAGCGCCCCACGAACACACCATAAGCGGTATTATCAGACGTGAGATCGGCGCAAAGAGGGGGGTCTCCGGGGATCCTTCACCGAGGAGGCCGGGCCCGCCCGGCCGCGGCGTCGGTGCCTCCCGCGTCGCGTCCTTGCCGCCGCGAACAAAGCGGGGCCCGCCTCGCGGCGGGCCCCTGGAGGAGAGAACTGGAAGTCTCTGCCGCGGTCTGGCACCGCGGGACGCTGCATCGAGGACGTCCCTCCTGAACGTCCCGCGCCTCCGCGTGGCCACGGGCCCGGCCTCGCACTTCCGTCGCAGCTGGTTGCCCCTCGCTGCCGGCGCCCGACTCGGGGATCGCGGAGGGACCCTATTCTCGAAGCCCTCCGCGCGGCGCCGCACCCGAGTCTAAGTACGCCCTCCGCGCCCAGCAACGGCAAAAGCGCCGCGTGCGCGCCCGCCCCGCCGCGTCTGTCGATCCCTGTCGACGTTCCCGCCAAGGGCGGTGGCCCTTGGTACGCTCTTCCCATGGACGGCAGCGAATCGTTCGAGGGCCTCGCGTCCCGCATCGAGGGCGACTTCCGGCAGCAGGGGCGCATCCGCTCGTTCTGGGAGTACCTCGCGGAGGTGCGCGAGGCCCCGCAGAGGCTGCTGCGCTCCTCGCCCCAGTACCTGCGGGACATGATCGAGCACTTCGGCTCCGAGGAGGCGACCGTGCTCGGGGTGCCCACGACCCGCCACAGGCTCTGCGACGGGATCGAGGGCGACCCCGAGCGCCAGCGCGTCGTCGGGCAGGAGCTGGCGGTCGACGCGCTCTACCGCGCGATCCGCAACTTCGCCGAGACCGGCCGCGCCGACAAGATCGTCATGATGCACGGGCCGAACGGCTCGGCGAAGACGACGATCGCGGACCTTCTGTTCAAGGGCCTCGAGGCCTACTCCGCGACGCCCGAGGGCGCGATCTACCGGTTCGCGTGGGTCTTCCCGCGTACCGAGGTCGAGGGCGCGGGCCTGGGCTTCGGCGGCCGCCACCCGAAGACGGAGGACCTCGACACCTTCGCCTACCTCGAGCCCGACGCGATCGCGTCCACCGTGGCGTCGGACATGAAGACCAACCCCTTCTACCTCGTCCCGCGCGAGAACCGGAAGGCGCTGCTGGAGGAGTTCTGCGCCGGGACGCCGGCGTTCCCGCACGTCCACGTGCTGCGCGCCGACATGGGCACGAAGAGCCGCGCGATCTTCGACGCGCTCATGACCGCCTACCGGGGCGACTGGAAGAAGGTCATGCGCTTCGTGCGCGTCGAGCGCTTCTACATCAGCCGGCGCTACCGCCGCGCCGCCGTGACGATCGAGCCCCAGGGGACCGTCGACGCGGAATCGCGGCAGGTCACCGCCGACATGAACCTCGCGAACCTGCCCACGGCGCTCCACAACCTCCGCCTCTTCGAGGTCACGGGCGACCTCGTCGACGCGAACCGCGGGCTGCTCGAGTTCAGCGACTTCCTCAAGCGGCCGCTCGAGCTCAACAAGTACCTCCTGACGACCACGGAGAAGGGGACGATCCGGCTCCCCAACGCGCTCGCCTACCTCGACTTCGTGATCATCGGGTCGACGAACGAGAAGCACCTCGACGCCTTCAAGACCGACCCGAACTTCACCTCCTTCAAGGCCCGGATGGAGCTCGTCACGGTCCCCTACCTGCTCGAGTACGAGAAGGAGGTCGAGATCTACCGCGACCAGATGGAGTCGATCGCGAAGCGGCTGCAGGTCGCCCCTCACGCGTCGCGCGCGGCCGCGCTCTGGGCGGTGCTCACGCGCCTCTGGCGCCCCGACCCCGCCCACTACGAGGAGCCGCTGCGCACCTCCATCGGCCGGCTCACGCCGCTCGCGAAGGCGCTCGTCTACCAGGGCAAGGACCCGGGCGACCTCGAGGACCTGCCCGCCGAGGACGTGAAGCTCTTCCGGGACAACCTCGCCGCGATCGCGGGCGAGTGGCGCGACGGCGTCGTCTTCGAGGGCCGCTTCGGCGCCTCGCCGCGCGAGATGAAGACGATCCTCCTCGACGCGTCCTTCCGGACGAAGACGAAGTGCTTCACGCCCGTCGCGGTGCTGGCCGAGCTCCGGAACCTCGTCCGCGACAAGAGCGTCTACGACTTCCTGAAGCTCGAGCCGAAGGGCCTCTACAACAACGCCGCGCGCTTCGTCGAGGACGTCGAGCGCGCCGTGGTCCGCCTCGTGCTCCGCGAGCTGCAGGACTCGATGGCGCTCGTGGACGAGGAGGAGTACGACCGCCGCTTCGAGGAGTACTTCCGGCACGTCACCGCCTACATCCGGGGCACGCGCGTCACCGACCCCCACACCGGCGAGGAGCGGAAGCCCGACCCGAACGTCCTCCGCGGCGTCGAGCGGCTCCTCCCGACCGGCGACGACATCGACCTCTTCCGCCAGAAGCTCATCGGCAAGGTCGCGGCCTCGTCGCTCACGCGTCCGGGGACGCGCGTCAGCTACCGCACCCTCTTCCCCGACATCCTGCGCGCGCTCAAGACCGACTTCTACGCCACGCGCCAGGTCGCGACGACGCAGGTCGAGGACGACCTCCTCCTCGTCGGGACGCCCGGCTGGGACGGCGTCTCGAAGGACAGTCGCGACCAGGTGGAGACCACCCTCGCGAACATGCAGTCCCGCCACGGCTACCCGCGGGAGTGCGCGCTCGAGATGATCGGCTACGCGCTCAGGCGTTCGCGCGCGCAGAAGAAGAGCAGCGCCTGACCGCGGCCCAGGCGCCGACGAGAAGCGCGGCACCCGCCGCGGCGAGCCATTTCGCCCGCCGGGCCCGCGCGTGGAGCCGGTCGCGCAGCGCCGCCTCCGCGCCCCAGAACTCGTACGCCTCCGTCCAGCCGTGCGCCCGCGCGAGCTCTGCCGCCTCGCGGAACCGGAAGAGGCGCTTCAGGAGCCCGATCTCGGCCTCCACGCGGTGCTTCTCCGGCACCGGCGCCGCCCTGAGCCCCCGGAGCCCCCTCTCCTCCTCGCCCCCCCACAGGCAGCACTTCGCGTACTCGTTGACGACCAGGGGGTGGTCCAGCCGCGTCTCGAGGAACTCGATCGCGGCGCGGTATCCCTTCGCGCGCCGGATCTCGCGCGCCTCGGCGCAGCCGGCCTTCGCGCGCTCGTTGTCCTGCGCGGAGGCGGCCGCCGCGAGCGCGAGGAGCAGCGCGGCAGCCCTCACTCGCGGAGCTCCAGGTCGCGCGCGGTGATCGCCTCGACGGGGCAGTAGTCGTCGGTGAGGACCATGCCCTCGCCCGGCACGTGGCGCGCGAAGGAGTCGAA
>JAKLKT010000295.1 GCA_023150495.1 Planctomycetota bacterium | reverse complement strand
GCGTCAACATCCAGAAGATGGTCAAGGGCGGCCGCGAGACCGTCCTCGGCGTCGCCACCTACCCCTCCTTCGGCCCGATCCTCATGTTCGGCCTCGGCGGGATCTACGTCGAGGTGCTGAAGGACGTCTCCTTCGCGGTCTGCCCCGTGAGCGACGTGCGCGCGCGCGAGCTCGTGCGGGGCATCAAGGGCTATCCGATCCTGAGGGGGCTCCGGGGGCAGAAGGGCGTCGACGAGGACGCGCTCGTGGACGCGATCCAGCGCGTCTCGCAGATGGCGCTCGACCACCCGGAGATCGCGGAGCTCGAGTTCAACCCGCTGCTCGCGTTCCCCGACGGCATCGTCGCGGTGGATCTGCGGGTGCGGGTCACATGAGGCGCCTCCTCCTCCCCGCACCCCTCCTCCTCCTCCCGGCGTGCGCCGCGCCGCGCGAGGCGGACGAGCGCGTCGCCGCCGACCGCCGCGACGTCACGCAGGCGCTCCACCTCCAGTTCGACGAGGTGATCGCGCGGCGCGACGCGATCGCGACGGAGCCCGGCGACGGCGCCGCCCGGGAGCGCGCGGAGCTCGACGACCTCGCGCACAGGATCGCCGAGCGCATCGTGCGCCTCGACCCCGACGCGAACGTGGACGACCTCCTGCGGCGGCTGGAGCAGGCGCCTTGAGGTGGGCGCTGCCGCTCCTCGTGCTCGGGGCGGCGCTGCGCTTCTGGTTCGCGGCGACCGCGGGCGAGCTGCGCGACGACGAGCGGTCCCGCTACCTCGAGATCGCGCGGAGCCTCCGCGCCGGCGAGGGGTTCGCGATCGCGGGGAGGCCGACCGCGCAGTCGATGCCGCTCTGGCCCGCGGCGCTCGCGCTCCTGCCCGCGGGCGAGCAGGGGCGGTGGCTCGCGGCGCTCTTCTCGGCGCTCTCGCTCCCGGTCGCATGGGCGGTCGGGAGGAAGCTCGCGGAGCCGAAGGTCGCGCTCCTCGCGCTCGCGTTCCTCGCGGTCGACCTCGACCAGGCCGTGCTCGGGGGGTCGATCCTCGCCGAGCCGCTCTTCACGCTCCTCCTCTGCCTCTTCGCGCTCGCGTGGGTGAACGGCCGCGTCGCGTGGGCGTCGCTCGCGCTCGCGGCGGCGGTCCTCACGCGGCCGGAGGCGGTGCTCCTCCCGTTCGCGCTCGCGGCGTTCGGCCGCGAGTGGCGCCGGCCCCTCGTGCTCCTCGCCGCGGTCGCGATCGCGGTCGCGCCCTGGGCCCACCGGAACCAGCGGGTGTTCGGCGCGTTCGTCCCCTTCACGAGCACGGCCGGGATCGCCTTCCACTCCGGCATGAACCCGGGGGATCTCGAGCAGCCGTTCCGCAAGCGCGGGCAGGCTCGCAACGTGGAGTACCGGCACGGCCGCGACCTCGCCGGCTCGGGGATCGAGGTGACGTACAGCCGGGCCAAGATGACCGAGGCCCTCGCGTTCGCGCGCGAGCGGCCGGCGGCGGCCGCCGGGATCGTGCTGAGCAAGCTCGTGCAGCTCTGGACGCCGCTGCAGCGCAAGGGAACCTCCGCCGTCTACGCGCTCGCGACGCTTCTCGCGTGGTGGGCGGTCTGGCGGCGCGTGCGCTTCGCGCGGCCGCTCGTCGGCCCGATGCTCGTCGTCATGACGCTCGTCGGCGTCACGTTCCTCGCGATCCCGCGCTACCGCGCGCCCTACCACCCCTGCGTCTTCCTCCTCGCCGCGGCCGCCCCGTGGCGGCGCACGTGATCAGGCGGGCGCGGGGACGGGACGGTCGAGCACCTCCCGGATCCGCGCGGCGAGGACGGCCGGCGCGACGGGTTTCTGGAGGTAGAGGTGGCCCGAGACGCCGGGGCTCCGCGCGGCGTCGTAGCCCGAGAGGAACACGACGCGGAGATCGGGGTGCCCCCGCAGCGCGCGGCACGCGAGCTCCCGGCCGTCCATGCCCGGCATGACGACGTCGGTGAGGATCAGGCGGATCCCCGGCACGCGCGCGAGATGCGAGAGCGCCTCCTCGCCGCTCGACGCCGCGACGACGCGGTAGCCGTGCTCCTCGAGGACGCGGCGCGTGATCTCGAGGACGTCGGGCTCGTCCTCGACGACGAGGATCGTCTCGGTCCCGCGGGGGGCGGCGGGAACGACCCGTCTCTCCGTCTCGGCCGCGCCCTCGACGACGGGCAGGTAGATGCGGAAGGTCGCGCCCGCGCCGGGCTCGCTCTCGGCCTCGATGTGGCCGCCGCTCTGCGTCACGATGCCGTGCGCCACGGCGAGGCCGAGGCCGGTGCCTTTCCCCACCTCCTTGGTGGTGAAGAAGGGCTCGAACGCGCGCGCGAGGGTCTCCTTGTCCATCCCGATGCCGGTGTCGGCGACGCGAAGGAGGGCGTACCGGCCGGGGGGGAGCGCGACATGCGCCTCGGGGAGGTGGATCTCCTCCGTGGTGATGACGAGATTCCCGCCGTTCGGCATCGCGTCGCACGCGTTGATCACGAGGTTCAGGAGGACCTGCTCGATCTGCACGGGGTCCACACGCACCTGGCCGACGCGACCGAGCTTGAGGCGCAGCTGGATCCCCTCGCCGAGGATCCGGTCGACCATGTCGTGCACGCTCGCGACGAGCGAGTTCAGGTTGAGGAGCCGCGTGTGCAGGACCTGCTTGCGCCCGAAGGCGAGCAGCTGGTGCGTGAGGGCGGCGGCGCGCTCGGCCGCGGACTCGATGCGATTCAGCTCCGCCGCGACCGCCGGCGCCGGACCGGTGCCCCTCTGCGCGAGCTCGGCCGAGCCGAGGATGATCGAGAGCTGGTTGTTCAGGTCGTGCGCGATGCCGCCCGCGAGACGACCGATCGACTCCATCTTCTGCGCGTGGATGAGCTGCCGCTCGAGGAGCCGCTGCGCGGTGACATCGGTCGCGCACTGCGTGAGCGCCGTGACCTGGTCTTCGCGCTGCACCGGCCAGACGCGCGTGACGAAGATGTGGGTCTTGCCGTCCGCCGCGAGGTACTCGACCTCGTAGCTGCTCTCCCGGCGCGTGCGGATCACCTGGTCGAAGCAGGCCCGCACGGCCGGCCAGTACCGCTCGGGCATGAACTCGAAGACCTTCCTGCCGGTCACGCCCTCGACCGTAAGGTCCGGCACGGTCCGGTTGATGAAGCGGATGCGGCCGTCGAGGTCGAGGATCATGATGTAGTCGGGCGAGCTGCCTGTGACCGAGCTGCAGATCTCCTCGGCCTGCCGGAGCGCCCCGTCGGACTCGTGGCGGTCGGTCACGTCCTCGACGAGCGCGAGGATGCGGCTATCGCGCGCGAGCGTGGCCGAGACCCGTGCCCACCGGATCGTCCCGTCCGGGCGGACCAGCCGCCGCTCGAGGCGCCACCGATCGCGCGAGCCCGCCGCGAAGTCGCAGAGGACCTCGCGGACCCGCGCACGGTCGTCGGGATGGACGAGCGCGAGCGGGTCGAGCCCGGTGAGCTGCTCCTCGGAGCACCCGGCGATCCGCCGGAAAGCCTCGTTGGACCGCAGGATACGCCCCTCGAGATCGAGCGCGACCATCCCGATCCCGGCATGGTCGAGGAGATCCCGGAGTGACGCCTCGTTCCCGTCGCGCAGCAATCCGGCACGGCTATCGGAAGCGCTCGGGGGGGCCTTTAGGGGGATCCGTCCGAAGGCGCGACCCTCGGAGGGGGGAGCGGAGGCGATCTCCCCCAGGGTTGCGGCACGAATGCCGCAGGGCGCCGCCATAACATCCCCCAGAGCAACGACTTGTGACGCCCGCGGCCGGAAAAGATCCGGTCTAGTGCCAGCTGAGGTGGGGGGACTTGTTCTTCACGAGCCAGTCCCAGAGGAGGCCGCCGTAGGTGCGGACCCGCATCGGGTGCCGCTGGAAGATCGGGCGGAGCTCCCGGTGCAGCGCACGCAGGTTGTAGAAGGGCACGCGCGGGAAGTAGTGATGCTCGATGTGGTAGCTCGACCAGAGGAAGAGGAAGTCCCAGACGGGGTTCGACCGGATCACCGTCCCCCACGCCGCCGGATCCTCGGGCGTGATGTCGTAGTGCTGGCCCACGCGGTTGACCGTGAACGCGACCGGGAAGACGAGGAACACCGGGATGACGTAGAGCTTCAGCAGCATGAGGCCCCCGAAGCCCCCCCAGATCGACGCCATGACGAGGAGGTGCGCTGCCGTGACGGCGAGCCGCTCGCGCCTGAGCCGCGCGCGGAGCGCCTCGGGGTACTTCGCCGACGCTTTCGCCGCCGCGCGGAAGTAGAGCGGGAAGAGCGCGGGCGTGAAGTAGAGCAGCTTGAACCACCGCTTCACGCGCTTCGGCGAGAGGTACGCCCGCTTCGGATCCTCCTCGGGGTCGCCGAGCTCCGCGTGGTGGTCGAGGTGCCAGCGCTCGAACTGCCCCGGCGCGAGCCCCGAGGGGAGCGCGTAGAGCCACTCCAGCGCGCGATTCCAGCGCGTCTCGCGCCGCCGGAAGACGGCGCGGTGCACCACCTCGTGCAGGAGGACCGTGAAGGAGAAGATCACGAACCCGAGGAACACGGCCGCGGGGAGCCACACGTACCAGCGGTCCTCGAACGCGACGACCGCCCACGCCGCGCCGACGAGGAGCAGCAGCTGCCGGATCGCGACCGCCGCGTGCCGCCACCCCGAGGCGACGTGCAGCTCCTTCAGCCGCTCCGCGTCGAGAAGGTCGACGAACTCGCGCCGGA
>JAKLKT010000294.1 GCA_023150495.1 Planctomycetota bacterium | reverse complement strand
GACGTCGCGCTGCCCTCCGCGGGCGCCGAGCCGCAGGAAGAGGAGCCGCCCGAGCAGCCGGCGCACGAGACGCCGATCACGCCGCCGTGGCGGCGCAAGCCGGACCGGCCGGCGGTCCGCTCGCAGCAGCAGGAGTTCGCCGACCACCTGAGCACCGACAGCTTCGGCCATCTCGCGCCGCAGGCGGCGGAGAACCCCCACGCGACGACGGACCTCCCGTCCCGCGACGTGCCGCGCGCCGCGGATCGTCATCCGGGCGGCCGCACCACGCGCGCGCACCGGCCGACGGAGACGGAGACGGCCCTCGAGCCCGGCGCCGCCGCGAAGGCGGCCGACTGGGCCGACTACACCGACCCGAAGTCGGTCGACCTGCAGGGCGCCGCGGCGGCCGGCTGGGAGCAGCCTGCGACCGGCGCGGTGCGCGTGCGCGGAACCCCCAGCAGCTGGGACGATGCCAGGCGGCGCGATCCGCGCCCGGTCGTCGACCGGCGCAAGCGGCCGCGCCGCGAGAACGTCGAGGCGCTTTCCACGAAGAGTCTCTGGGCAGGTTCGCTGTTCTCGTTGTTCCTGCTCGGCGTCATCGGATATCTGGTCCACGCACTACTGTGAGGGAGGAGAACGACCCATGCCCGGCCCGATGCAGCAGAAGACCGACGCCGAACTTCGGCGCGACCGCCTCATGTTCTATCGCGAGGAGATGTCGGAGATCAACGCGACGCTGCGCGGCTTCCTGCAGCGCGCGAAGGCGAGCTCCGCATTCCTCGTCGACAAGGACGGCCACCTGATCACGCGCGAGGGCGTCGATGACAAGATCGACGTCGACGCGATCTGCGGCCTCGTCGCCGGCGCGTTCGCGGCCACGAAGCAGATGGCGCTCATGCTCGGCGAGGACACGTTCCTCAACCTGTTCCACCAGGGGAAGCGCGCCAACATCCAGGTGACGCTCGTCGGCAACCGCACGATCCTCGCGGTGGTCTTCGACGACCAGACGACGATCGGCATGGTCCGCCTGTATCTCGCGGAAGCGGCGAACACGCTGACGCAGATCTTCCAGCGGATCCTCCAGCGCCACCAGGGCGCCGCGGGCCAGCTCGGCTAGGAAGGGAGGGGGCTCCGGGGGCCGGGCGGGGACACTCCCTCCCCCGCCGCCCTCCACGGCCCCCTCTCCGTTTCCTGCATATACACCGACCGCGGACCAGGAGTCCGCACCCGACGCGCGCAACCCTCTTTCCGCCAACTACTTGCGCCCGCCGGACCCGGTACGTGGTACCAAGTGGTAGTACTCCTTTCCGGAGAGGGCGGCGAGGATCTGCGCGTTCAGGTCCGAGTGGTCGAGCTGCGTCTTGTGCTCGAGGAAGGCGCGGCGCACGAGGTCGCCGAGCGGCGAGACGTCCACGACGTCCGTCGGCGGGAGCGGGACGGTCTTCCGCGGCAGCTCGATCCCCGCGGGCCAGCTCATCACGTACACCGGCCGGCCGCCCGCCGCGGCGACGGTCCAGCGGTAGCAGGCCTTGTGGTCCGGATGCCCGCTCGCGCCCTCCGGCCCGAAGGTCAGGAGCTCGTCGGCGCCGAAGCGCTCGATGTGCTCGCGCACGATCCGCGTGCCCGCCTCGTCCCCCACCGCGTCGAGCGCGCCGTCCATCAGGCCCGGCGTGAACAGGTGCGGGATCCCGAGGACGGCGACCGCGCGCCGCAGCTCCTCGCGCCGCACGCGCCCGAGGTCCTCGCGGGCGCAGAGCCCGCCCGTGCGCCCCGCCTGCCCGTCGGTGAGGCAGAGGAGCCCCGCCTTCCCGCCCGCGCGCGCGTGCATCGCGAGCCGGCCGCCGAAGATGAACGACTCGTCGTCCGGGTGCGCCGTGACGGCCAGGATCGTCTTCACCGCGCGGGATTCTCGCACGCGCCGCGTAGGATGTCGCAAGTGACGGCGCGGCGCTGGTGGATGCTCGCCCTCCTCTACATGGCTGGGCTCTTCGCGCTGTCGTCGGTGCCGGACGACCCCGGGAAGCCCGGGATCGGCACCTACTTCCCGCGGCCGTCCATCCAGAACGCGCTCCACGTCCCCGCCTACGCGCTGCTCTCGTACCTGATGTGGAGGGGGCTCCGGGGGCCGAAGGGCCGGGCCGCGACGTTCGCGGGGCGGAACGCGGCGGTCCTCGCGGCGGTGCTCGCGACCGCCTACGGCGTCACCGACGAGGTCCACCAGATGTTCGTCGTCGGCCGCACGGCGTCGGTCACCGACGCGCTCGCGAACGCGGTCGGGGCGTTCGCGGTCGCCGCGTGGGCGCTCCTCCGCGCGCGGCGCGCCCCCGGACCCCCCACTCTTCCCTGAGGATCGCCCAGCGCTCGTGGTCGCGCCAGCGGCCGCTGATCTTGACGTAGCGCGGCGAGAAGCCCTCCTTGCGGAACCCGGCGCGCTTCGCGAGCCGGCGCGAGCGCGCGTTCCCCGGCTGGAGGTTCGCCTCGAGCCGGTGGAGCCTGAGCCCGCGGAACGCGTGCCGGAGCGCGAGCGTGAGCCCGCGCGCCATGTAGCCCCGCCCCGCGTAGGGCGCGCCGGCCCAGTACCCGACGAACGCGCTCTGCAGCGCCCCGCGCACGATCTCGCTGATGTTGATGACGCCGACGATCCGCCCGTCCTCGCGCCGGCAGACGAGCATGCCCTGGAAGTTCGGCTGCCGGCAGCGCCGCAGGTACCGCCGGAACCGGTCGGGCGTCGCCGGCGGCGTCACCCACGGCCGGTGGATCTCCCGGCTCTTCCGAACGAGATCGAGGAACTCCGCCTCGTCCCGCGCCGCCGGCGCGCGGAGGAGGACGACGCCGTCGGTCGCGATCGGCTCCATCGGGCCACAGGATAGGGGCGCGCGCCAGCCGAACAAGGAGGTATGCGGATCCTCCTTCTCCTCGCCGCGTACCCGTGGCTCGCGACGCCCGACAAGGCCCAGTCCATCGAGCGCCGCATCCCTCCGCCGGAGGGCCACGACCGCGTGGCGGCGGACGGCTTCGGCGCGTGGCTCCGCGGCCTCCCGCTGAAGCCGGGGCGGCCGGAGGTGCTCCTCCACGACGGGCGGCCTAAGAGGAACCAGCGCGCGCACTTCGCCGTCGCCGACCTCGACACCGGCAAGGGCGACTTGCAACAGTGCGCCGACTGTGTCATCCGGCTCCGCGCGGAGTACCTGTGGGAGCGGCGCGAGCCGATCGCGTTCCGGTTCACGAGCGGCGACGTCTGCGAGTGGTCGCGCTGGGCGGAGGGGTGGCGCCCCGTCGTCTCGGGGAGCCGCGTGTCGTGGAAGAAGGGGGGCTCCGGGGGCGACGGCTACCCCGAGTTCCGGCGCTACCTCCGGACGGTCTTCCAGTACGCGGGCACGCTCTCGCTCGAGCGGGAGACGGAGGCCGCCTCGGGGGCCATCGAGCCGGGCGACATGTTCCTCCGCGGCGGCTCGCCGGGGCACGTGGTCCTCGTGCTCGACGTCGCGGCGAAGGACGGACGGCGCGTCTTCCTGCTCGGCCAGGGCTACATGCCCGCGCAGGATTTCCACGTCCTCGTGAACCCTTCCGACCCACGCCTGTCGCCCTGGTACGCCGAGGGTTTCGGCGAGGAGCTGAAGACGCCCGAGTGGACCTTCCGCCGCGGCGAACGGCGGAGGTTCAGGGCGTCACGGTAGTTCCGGTCGCCGCGCGATCGGCAAGCCGATGACCGGAAACACGGCGGCGTCCCCCGGACCCCCTGCGCATCGCTTTCCGGCAACCTCGGCATTTCGGCACACGATCGGCCCCGCGGACGTAGTTGCGAATGCGTGGGACGGCTGCTCCCCCTCCTGCTCCTTTTCGCGGGCGTCTCTCCCGCGGACGAGGCGCGTCTCCTCTTCGTCGAGCGCGCCGAGGCCCTCGGCGTCCGGTTCCGCATGGAGTTCCTCCGCGGCGAGCAGGGCGAGTCGTTCAAGATCAACTTCTACGACCACGGCTGCGGCGTCGCCGCGGCCGACATCGACGGGGACGGCGACGACGACCTCTACTTCCTGAACCAGCTCGGCCCGAACGCGCTCTACCGGAACCGCGGCGACGGCACGTTCGAGGACATCACCACCCCCGCGGTCGCGCTCGACGACCGCATCTGCGTCTCCGCGTGCTTCGGCGACACCGACAACGACGGCGACGAGGATCTCTACGTCACATCCACGCGCGGCGGGAACGCCTTCCTCCGCAACGACGGCGCCGGCCGGTTCACCGACGCCACGAAGGAGGCGGGGCTCGCGTGGGTCGGCCACTCGCAGGGCGCGACCTTCTTCGACGCGGACGGCGACGGGTTCCTCGACCTCTTCCTCGCGAACACCGCGCAGTGGACGACGGCGCGGTTCGAGCCCATCGCCCGGTACTACGCCGGCGTCGGAACGCTCATGGAGCTCGTGCGGAGCCCTGTCGAGGCCAACGCGTTCTTCCGGAACCGCGGCGACGGCACGTTCGAGGACGCGACGGCCGCGTCCGGGCTCGCGGGCGGCGGCTGGGGCGGCGACACCGCGGCGTTCGACTTCGACGGCGACGGCGACACCGATCTCTTCGTCGCCAACATGTTCGGCGGCAGCCAGCTCTACCGGAACGACGGCGGCCGCTTCGAGGACGTGACCGACGCGGTGCTCGGCCGCACGCCGTGGGGCGCGGTCGGCGCGAAGGCGTTCGACTACGACGGCGACGGCCGCCT
>JAKLKT010000293.1 GCA_023150495.1 Planctomycetota bacterium | reverse complement strand
AGGCAGAGGCCGAAGACGATCACGGCCCGCAGGAACTCGGGCCGGACCGGCAGCAGGTCGTGGTAGGTCGCGATCGCGAGGAGCACGGGCGGGAGGACGAGCGGGAGCACGCTCGCGTTCTCGACGAGGCGGCGGAGCGGCAGGTCCGTCGCGCCGAGCAGGAGCCCGAGCGGGAGGCCGAGCAGCAGCGCGAGGAGCGTCGAGGCCCCCGCGAGCGCGACGGTCGCGAGGAGCATGTTCCTCTCGCCCGCGCCCCTGAGCACGTCGCGGTAGTGCACGAGGCTCGGCACGCGCTCCTCGCGCACGATCTCCCCGCGCTCGAGGAAGCGGGAGTCGGTCTCGCCGCGCACGCGGAGGACGACGCCCTTCGCGTCGCTGTCGGTCTTCTGGCCGACGAACGTCCGGCCGTCCCTCGTCTCGACGAGGTCGGCGGTGAGGCTCAGGCCGACCATGACGAGGAGCGGCGCGCCCACGAGGAGCGCACCGAGGACCAGCGCGAGCGCTACCGCCGCACAACGCACCTGTATCGTGTCCGTGACGTTCCGGGGGTTCCCCGGACCCCTCCCGCTAATTCCGGGCCAAGGCCATCTCGTAGAGCTCCATGCCGCGCTGGGCCACCGGCCCGGGCTTCCCGTTCCCGACGGGCTTCCCGTCGATCGCGGTCACCGGCATGACGCCCTTCACCGTGCCGGAGAGGAACACCTCGTCGGCGCGATGGAGGCGGTCGATGTCGATCGCGCCCTCGGAGACCGGGATCCCCGCCTCCGGGAACTTCCCGAGCAGCCACTCGCGCGTGATGCCCTGCAGCAGCCCCTCGGCGACCGGCGGCGTCACGACGCGGCCCTTCTCGACGATCCACGCGTTGGCCGTCGTGGCCTCGGTCAGGTGGCCCTCGTGGTTCAGGAAGAGCGCGTCCTCGGCGCCCTGCCTCTTCGCCTCGACGAGGCCGAGCATGTTGTTCAGGTAGTTGCCCGTCTTGGCGCGCGGGTCGAGGGCGCGCGGGTCGTTCCGGAGCCTCCGCACGACGGCGACGCGGCAGCCCTCCGTGTAGAGGCGCCTCGGGAAGCGCGGCAGGTCCATGCCGATGAGGTAGAGCCCCGGCTCCGTGCAGCCGTCGGGGAGGAGCGAGATCGGGCCGGGGCCGCGCGTCGCGATGATCCGGAAGTAGCACTCCCCGGACGGCAGCGCGGCGCGGAGGTCGAGCAGCCGCGCGCGGATCTCCGCGTCGGGCCACGGCATCTCGAAGTAGATCATGGCCGCCGACCGCCGCATGCGGTCGAGGTGCTCGAGGAGCATGAAGGGCCGGCCGTTCGCCGTGCGCACGACCTCGTAGACCGAGTCGCCGTAGAGGAACCCGTGGTCGAGGATCGGGACGCGGGCCTCGCGCGCGGGCAGGACGCCCGTGCCGTCGTGGACGAGCGGCTCGTTCGTCACCGGTTCGCCTCCCGTGCCGTCCCCGCGAGCATCGCGCGGTTCTCGCGCCAGAGGGCATCGAGCCGCCGGTCGCGCCCGCGACGGCCGTCCACCGTGCGGAAGCCCTTCGCGTAGGCGGTCATCCATCGCACGAGGTTCTCCGCGTCGGAGGCGGCGACGTACTCGCGCGTGACGCCGCCCTCGGGCGCATGGTTGTGGTAGTTCATGAGCGGGAGGCAGAGCGCGCCGGTCCGGAACCCCGCGTGCGCGTAGACGGTCGCCTCGCACGCGCCGCCGTCCATGAGCGCGCGCTGCCAGCGGAAGGACCTGTCCTTCGTCGCGAGCGCGGTCGCGGACACCTCGAGCTCCGCGAGGACCTCCTGCGCGAAGCAGGTGATCCGGTCGCCGACGCGGAGGATCGGGCCGTTCCCCTGCGGCGTGTGCGGCCGGGCGGAGGACATCTCGAGGTTGACGACCGTCGTCGTCCTCGGGGTGCGGGTGGTGCGGACCCAGCCGAGCGCGCCGGCGAACCCGACCTCCTCGGCGCGGGTGAAGAGCGCGCCGACCGACCCCCTCCAGCGCGCGGCGGCGAGGCGGTCGAACATCGCGAGGCACGCGGCGACCGCGAGGAGATCGTCGATCGCGCGCGCACGGATCTCCTTGCCGATGGTCGGCTTCGGGAGGTCGAGGACGAGCGGGGTCCCCCTCCGCAGCCTCCCCCCTTCGATCCTCACGACGGCGGGCTTCCCGTCGCGGACGACCGCCCCCGCCCTCGCCCCGCTCGCGGAGCCGTCGAGGAGCCTGAGCCTCGCGCCACCGAGCGCCTTCGGCTTGATCCCGCCGCGGACGACCGCGGTCCCGTTCCCGGTGGCCTCGAGCGCCGGGTGGTCCGTATGGCAGGCGAAGAGAAGGGGGGGGCGCCGGGGGCCGTAGGAGACCTCGAGGTTGCCGAAGGCGTCCTTCCGGGCCCGGAGCCGCGGGGAGGCCGCGACGGCGTCGAGGATGACGCGGTGGACGTTTGCCTCGTGGAACGGGGCCGTGGGGCAGCGGAGGACCGCCTCGAGCCGCCGCCGGAAATCCTTGCCGACCTGCATGAATCAAAGGGGGGTTCGTACTATAAGGTCGGCCGGGTCGCGGGGCACGCTCCCCGGGCCCTCCCCCGGAGGAATTCTTGCGGACCGCGCTCCTTCTCCTCGCGCTCGCCGCGGTCGCGGCGGCCGCCCCGACGGCGAAGCTCAAGGTCGACCAGGATGCCGAGGTCGTCCCCGGCCAGTGGTTCGACCTGCTCCTGGTCGTCGATCCCGCGGGGACGCCGATCGCCGCGGAGGGGCTCGAGGCGACGCCCAAGGCGGAGAAGGGGGCGGAGTTCGGGGCCGCGATCGTGCCGGCGCCCGACGGCGACGGCGTCTTCACGAAGGCCTTCACCGTGCGCGTGCCGGCGAAGCTCCCGAAGGGGAAGCAGGGGATCTCCGTCACGCTCCGGGGGAAGGGCGCCGAGGTCGAGGGCAAGACGACGCTGAACCCGTTCCCCTTCGACCGGCACGTGGAGGCAACCGTCAAGCTCAGGGAGCCCGCGGTCGCCGGCAAGGCGAACGCGGTCGTCGTCACGGCGACGGTCGCGGAGGGGTATCACGTCTACGGCGCGAAGGGCGCGGACGAGGGGATCCCGTTCCTCGCCGCGCTGCTGCCCGCGGCCGGATGGCGCGGCGCGCCGCCGTGGACCGGCGGCGGCCCGGCGACGCCCTCGGGGAAGAAGTACGAGGGAACGCTCTCGCTCGAGGTGCCGTTCACGCCGACCTCGGGCGGCAACGTCGAGATGAGGGTGCTCGTCTTCTTCCAGGCGTGCGACGCGAACGCGTGCGATCCGAACGCGGTCGCGTACGTGCCGCTCTCGTTCGATGTCGGGGGGGCTCCGGGGGACGAGCCGGGGGAACCCGCGCCGCCGCAGCGCTCCGGCGAGCCGTCCTCCGGCGGATCCGCGGCGGACGAGGCGGCCGACGCCGGCGCGGCGGCCTCCGACGACATCGCGGGCAAGTCGATCTGGGGCCTCATCGGGCTCGCGGTCGGCGCGGGGATCCTCGCGCTCCTGATGCCCTGCACCTACCCGCTGATCCCGATCACCGTCTCCTTCTTCACGAAGCAGGCGGAGGCGGGCCATCGGAGCGGCGTACCGCTCGCGATCGCCTACGGCCTCGGGATCGTCGCGATCTTCACGCTCATCGGTGTCGCGGTGAGCCAGGCCCTCGTGGCGGGCGAGACGATCCTCAACTTCGCCGTCGACTGGCCGCTGAACCTCGCCTTCGCGGCGCTCTTCCTCGTGTTCGGCCTCTCGCTCCTCGGGCTCTTCGACATCCGGTTGCCGTCGTTCTTCGACGACCTCGCTGCCAAGGCCTCCGGGAGCAGCGGCTACCTGAGCGTCTTCGTGATGGGGCTCACGCTCGTGATCACGTCGTTCACGTGCACGGTGCCTTTCATCGGCAGCCTCCTCGTCTTCGCCGCGAAGGAGGGGCAGGCGGTGCGCGGCATCGTCGCGATGGGCGTGTTCGGCCTCACGATGGCCGTCCCGTTCGTGATCCTCTCGCTCTCGCCCAAGGCGTTCCAGGCGATGCCCCGGAGCGGCGAGTGGATGAAGCGGCTCAAGGTGACGCTCGGGATCGTCGAGCTCGGGCTCGTCCTCAAGTTCCTCTCGAACGTGGACATCGCCGCGGGGAAGTTCTTCGTGGGCCGCGAGCTCTTCCTCGTCCTCTGGGCGGTCTCGTTCCTCGCGGCGGGGCTCTACCTGCTCGGCGCATTCGACCTCTTCGCCAAGGGCGCGAAGTGGTCGCTCGGCAAGGGCCGCGCGGTCGCGGGTCTCTTCATGCTCGGCATCACGGCGCTCCTCGGCTACGGCGCCACGGGGCCGGGGCTCGACACGGTCCTCGGGCCCAAGGTGGGCTCGACGCTCGAGTCCTTCCTGCCGCAGTTCAAGGCCGACTACAGCCTCGCGTTCGTCGCGGTCGCGCACGACTACGACGAGGGCGTGCGGCTCGCGCAGGAGAAGGGGCGGAACATCTTCCTCCACTTCACCGGCTACTCGTGAGCGGTCTGCCGCCAGATGGAACGGGGTCCGTTCCTCTCGAAGGCCGTGCAGAAGGAGTTCGCAAACCTCGTCGAGATCGCGCTCTACACCGACGGTCCCGAGGAGAACCGGAAGAACCGCGACTTCCAGAAGGAGCGGTTCGGCACGATCGCGCTCCCCTACTACGCGCTCCTCGACCCGACGGGCGAGAAGGTGCTGTGGCAGGGCG
>JAKLKT010000292.1 GCA_023150495.1 Planctomycetota bacterium | reverse complement strand
GAGTTCGACGCCGCGCTCCGCTGCGCGCCGGACGACCGGTCGCGGATCCGCGCGCGCCAGGCCATGGACGAGGCGCTCGCGGGAGCGGGCGAGGAGGCGGCGCGCCAGTGGCGCGCGCAGAACCTGAAGGCCATCGAGCGCGACCACGGCGACGCGGCCGACGAGACGACGGGCCGGCCGCTGCGCAGCTGGGCGCTCCTGCGCCTCGCCGAGCTCCAGGTGGTCGAAGGTTCGCCGCGCCGCGCGCTGGCGTACCTCCAGCAGCTCGTGGAGCGCGACCCGGACGGCGAGGACGGGCGTCTCGCGAGCCGCCGTATCCGGAGGCTGCTCGAGCAGCACCGCGACGCCTACGAGCCCTACGAGAAGAGGGCGGTGAAGCTCTTCGAGGCGGCGCTCGCGGGCAACGACCTCGAGGCGCTCGAGCGAGGGCTCAAGATCTACGCGAACGCCGAGGCGGCGGACGCGGCCTCGATCGAGCTCGCGCGCCGCCAGCTGCGCGCGAAGGACGCCACCGGGGCGGCGCGCACGATGCAGGGGTTCCTCGCCGAGCACGCGACCTCGCCGCGCATCCCCGAGGCGCTGGTCCTCATGGTCGAGGCGCTGCACGCGCGCGGCTCGTACGGGCCGGCCTATGCCGCGCTGCTGAGGCTTCGCGGGCGCCACGCCGAGGCGCAGGTGCCGCGGCCGGACGGCACCAAGGTCCGGGCTGGCGCGATCGCGGACGATTGGCTGGCCCGGGAGCCCTATGCGTCGCTCGCGCGGAGCGCGCGGCGGCGCGACCTCGCGCCGAAGCTCGGCATCCTCTTCCAGCAGGAGCTCCTGAACGACTCGACGCCGGAAGTGCCCGACCTGCTCGGCCAGATGCCGGAGGCTCTCCGGGGGACGGTCGTGCTCAAGGCCGGCATGCGCGTCCGCGTCCTCGACGCGCGGACCGGCGCGGAGCGATACGCGATCGACTTCGCGCTCGACCAGCCGAAGGGGCCGCTCGTGCTCTCGGGGGACCGCCTCTGCGCCGTCACGGAGGGGTTCGTGCACGTCTTCGACGCGGCCACGGGCCGCGCGATCGCGCGGCGCCCGGTGCCCGACCGCGGGCGCGCGCTGTCGCTCGCCGAGCACCGCGGCCAGGTCTTCCTGCTCTACCGCGAGCGCGGGATCCACGGGCAGGTGGGGCTCGCGGCGCTCCACCCCGCGGACGGGAGCTTCCTCTGGTCGCGGCTCCTGCCGGCCGGCGCGATGGACCCGCCCGGGGCCAGCTACCAGGTCGTCGCGCACGACGAGCGCCTGCTCCTCCTGAGCACGCAGCCGGTGGAGGTCTGGGTGCTCGATCCCACAAGCGGCGCGGTCGAGAACCGGATCGCGCTCGAGGCCTCACCCGGCGCCGAGCGGAGACTCGAGCCGTTCCTGCTCCCCGGCGGCCGGCTGCTCGTCGGCGTCGGCACCCGCCAGCAGGCGCAGGGGTTCCAGTACCGGCACGCCTACTCGGTGTTCCTCCTCGACCCCGGGGCGACGGGCGAGGCGGCGATCGTGTGGAGGTACCGTTCGCGCGCCGACGACGAGAACCGCTCCCTCCGCCACCTGAACGTGGCGGGCGACTTCGTCGCGGCGGTGGACGACACGCGCGGCGCCACCGTGCTCGACCTCGAGACCGGGCGCGAGGTCAAGACGGTCGCGAGGCTCGAGGTCCCGCGCGCCGGGGACGACGAGGAGCGCTACCTCGATCCCGACCCCCAGCCCCGCCACGACTCGCTGCTTCTCGTCGTCACCCCGACGACCGGCGAGGCGCCGGCGAGGCTCACCGCCTACGAGATGCCCGACCTCAGGGTCCGGTTCTCCGTGGAGCTGACGGAGGGCAGCAGCGAGATCCCGAAGCTGGTCGACGCGCAGGGCGTCCTCGTCGTGTCGATCGCGCCCCGGAGACGCGCCGGCGAGCATCGCCTGCGGCTCCTCGACCCCCTCTCCGGGGATCTCATCGAGGAGTTCGTGCTGCCGCAGGGGGGCATCAAGTCCGCGGCCGCGAGGGTCCAGAACGGGGTCCTGCTCGTGACGACCGACACGAACTGGGTCTTCGCCTACGGGCCCCGCTAGAAGGCCATGCCCTCACCCCCGCCCCGATGTCGGCCGATGGATCTATCGTGGGGGCCGCCGACAGCCCGCGGGGCACGTATACTGTGGATGAGAGGCCGATGCACCTTCGCCTGACAGCGCTCCTGAGCCTCGTGGCCGCCTTGGGCGGCGGCGCGTGGGCCCAGGAGGAGATCCGGCCGCGGGAGACCCTCTACACCGACCGGACGGACGACGCCGTCGAGGGGGCCCTCCGCTGGCTTGCCGAGCGGCAGAACCGGACCGGGGACGCGAAGGGCTCGTGGAACGCGGTCCTCGGCTTCAAGATCAACGACGGCTACCGCTCCGATCCCGTTCACCAGCCCCCGGGCGGGTTGCCCCACCTCGGCGTGACCGCGCTCGTGGGCATGGCCTTCCTCGCGGGCGGCCACCTGCCGGGCGAGGGCCCCTACGGCGACGTCGTCAAGGACGCGCTCGACTTCGTGCTGTCCTCCGTGCACGACGACGGCTACATCACGCGCAACGGAAGCCGCATGTACAGCCACGCCTTCAGCCTGCTCTTCCTCGCGGAGGTGTACGGCATGACGGGCAACCCGGTCCTCCGGGAACGGCTCGACCGCGCCGTCGAGTTCACCTACAACTCGCAGAACTCGCTCGGCGGCTGGCGCTACGCGCCCGGCGCGCAGGACGCGGACATGTCGATCACCGTCTGCCAGGTGGTCGCGCTGCGCGAGGCGCGAAACATCGGGATCAAGGTCCCGAAGAAGCACATCGACAAGGCGCTCGAGTACGTGATGAACTCCGCGGTCACGCGGCCCAGCGAGCGCGGCGCGTTCCTCTACCAGCACAAGGACGTCCCGTTCAACCGGAACAGCTTCGCGCTGACCGCCGCCGGCCTCACGACGATCTACCAGGCGGGGCTCTACACGGACGCCGACGTCCACCGCTTCTGCATGCAGAACGGGATCACGAAGATCCCGAAGATCAGCGACTGCCTCCTCTACCTCGAGCGCACCTACGACGCCGTGCTCCAGGAGTACGACGACCACTACTTCTACTACTACGGGAACTACTACGCCGCCCAGGCGATGTACACCCGCGGCGGGGAGACGTGGCGCGCGTGGTACTCGATGGTCCGCGACCACCTGCTCGAGCGCGCCTACACGACGACCGGCGGAGCGCGGGGCACGGAGACATCGTGGCGCGCGAGGCACGTCGGGGACGCCTTCTCGACCGCGGTCGCGGCGATCATCCTCCAGGTGCCGAAGCACTACCTCCCGATCTTCCAGCGGTAGCCGGGACGGGTGCGGGGGGGCTCCGGGGGCCCCGCCTTCCTTTCCGCGCCCGCTGGGCCGGCGAGCGAGCCCCCCCTCGTCGCACGATGACGTAAACCTTTGGCAGGCAAACATGTGCGCGCGCTTCGGGCCGGTGCTAGGCTCGCGCCGAACCCCCGGGAACCGGGGCGGTTATATGGCCAGTGGGATTTCCGACGACCGTTCCGACCAGGAGCTCATGGCCCGCGTCCAAGCGGGCGACGTGAGGGCCTTCGAGTTGCTCTACGCCCGCTACGCGCACCCCCTCTTGAACTTCTTCCACCAGATGTGCTTCGACCGCGTCGCGGCCGAGGACTACCTCCAGGAGACCTTCCTCCGCGTCTGGCGCGCCCGGGCGAGCTACCGCCCCATCGGGAAGGTCTCGACCTGGCTCTTCGAGATCGCGAAGAACTTCTGGTTCAACGAGCGGGAGAAGATCCGGCGCCGGCCGTTCGCGACGGGCGCCGGCGGCGAGGAGGCGCAGGCGCAGCTCTCGCTCGTGCCCGACGCGCGGGGCGACGGGTCGCCCTTCGGGTCCGCGCGGGCGAAGGAGGTCTCGGAGGCGATCGGCCGCGCGGTCGCCGGGCTCTCGGAGAAGCTGCGCGCGGCCTTCGTGCTCGCGCGCTACCAGCAGCTCCCCTACGCGGAGATCGGGCAGATCCTCGACATCCCCGTGGGAACGGTGAAGAGCCGGGTCGCGCTGGCGGAACAGCTGCTGCGGGAGCGACTCCGGTCGTATCTGGAGGAGTGAATGGACGTCACGCGGGAGGATCTCGTCGCCTTCGCCCTCGGCGGGCTCCCCCCCGAGGACGCCCCTCGCGTGGCCGCCGCGGTGGCGGGCGACAGGGACCTCGCGAAGGAGCTGAAGGAGATCGAGCGCCATCTGCGCCTCCACGACCGGGGCCCCCGCATCGACCCGCCTCCTGCGCTCTGGGCCTCGATCCGCGACCGGATCGAGGAGCCCGCGCCGGCACCCTCCCTCTTCCGGCGCTTCCGCCTTCCGCTCGCCGCCGCCGCGCTCATGGCGCTCGCGTTCCTGTGGCCGCAGGGCAAGGCCGGGCTCCTTCCCGTGCACGGCCACGTGGTGCAGCGCGAGCCCGGCGTCTACGAGGCGACGGGGGTCGCGCGCGTGGCCACGCCGGACGGCGTGACGATCACGATGGACGCCGGGACGAACATCCGGCTGCTCTCGAACAAACGGCTCGCGCTCGGCGCGGGCCGTGTCTTTTTGGAGGTGCCTCCCGGGCAGTCGGGCTACGAGGTGAGGGCCGGGGACCTCGTGGCCGTGACGACCGGGACCGCGTTCCTCGTCGAGCGCGCGGAGCACACGT
>JAKLKT010000291.1 GCA_023150495.1 Planctomycetota bacterium | reverse complement strand
AGGAACCGGAGGTGCTACCGGGCCGTAACGCCGCGGCCGGAGCGGTCGCTCTTGGTCTCATGCGCCTTGCGGTACGCTGGTGGCCCTTCGGAGGACCACCGTGAAGCACATCCGCCACCTCCTCCCCGTCCTGCTTCTCGTCTCCGTCGCCTCCGCGCAGGGGCAGGCAACCCCCCCGAGCGACGGCAAGGGCCCCGCCGAGCCGCCGCGCGGCGCCGCGCGCGAGCAGATGTGGCCCGCTGCCGACGCGGAGGGCTGGAGGAGGCCCGTCCTCGTCACGTGGCAGCGCACGTGGGATGACGCGGTGGCCGTCTCGAAGGAGACGGGTCGCGCGATCCTCGTCTGCATCAACATGGACGGCGAGATCGCGAGCGAGCACTACGCGGGCGTCCGCTACCGGCAGCCCGAGATCGCCGCGCTCTACGAGCCCTACGTCTGCGTCATCGCGTCGGTCTACCGCCACACGCCGCGCGACTACGACGACGAGGGGAACCGCATCCCCTGCCCCCGCTTCGGCGGCGTCACCTGCGGCGAGCACATCGATCTCGAGTCCGTCGTCTTCGAGAAGTTCTGCGACGGGAAGCGCATCGCGCCGCGCCACATCATGGTCGAGCTCGACGGGTCGGAGACCTACGACGTCTACTACCGGAACGACACGGCCTCCGTGTTCCAGACGATCTCCGAGGGCATCGCGAACCGCCCCGCGCCCCCGGCGCCCGTCGTCCGCGGAGACCGCCCGATCCTCGAGCGCGTCCAGAGCCGCGACGTGACCGACCGGAACGCGGTCGAGGCCGCCTTCCGCGGCGGCACGTCCGAGCAGAAGCAGGCGCTCCTCGACGCCGCGATCAAGCAGGGCCCCGACGCCCAGCTCGAGATGCTCCGCCTCGCGCTCTTCGGCATGAACGTCGACCAGAGCCGCGAGGCGCGGAAGGCGCTCGCCGCGGCGACGAACCCCGCCGCGGTGCCGCTTGTCGCCGACGCGCTGCGCGTCCCGATGGACGCCGCCGAGCGCGACTCGCTCCTCACGGCCCTGAAGCGCCTCGGCGAGATGTCGCCCGTCGCCCGCTACCTCGCGGTCGTCCACGGCGGCCTCGCCGAGAAGTCCCCGACCGTCGACACGAAGGGCTGGGAGTCCGGCGGCGGCACGTACCAGGCGCCGTGGTACGCGACCCAGGGCCTCGCGGAGCGGATCGAGAGCAGGGCCGAGGCTGCCGCCGCGCGGCCCGAGGATCCGGCGGCCCTCCTCGAGGTCGCGGAAGGGACGCTCGCCCTCGCGATGCGCGCGCCCGAGAGCTACAACGACCCGCGCACCGCGAAGGTCCTCTCGCGCCACCTCTGCGGGGAGGCGCTCCGCTGCGCGAAGGAGGCGGAGGGCCGCGGAGCGAAGGGCTGGCGCCTCGACACGACGATCGCGCTCGCCTCCTACTACGGCGGCGAGACCGACGAGGCGTACAGGCGCGCCGAGGCCGCGGTCAAGGCGATCCCCGCCGGCGACTCGAGCTGGGCGTCGATGGCCGTCGTCACCGTCTTCGCGGAGTCGCGCTGGAAGGCGATCAAGGCCGCCATCAAGGAGCAGAGGAACTGGCCGCGCGAGTGGCTCAGCGATCTCCACGCCGCCTACACCGTGCTCCTCAACCACCCGCTCGGCACCGACGGCCAGGTCGCGTGGCACTACGACTTCCTCGACTGGCTCGGCGCCGACCACCGCTCCGAGGCGCTGCTGCGGAGGGGGCTCGCGCGGTTCAAGACGTCCGCGGCGCTCCACGAGCGCTTCCGCGACAAGATGATGAAGCTGAGGGGGCCGGTCGGCCTCGAGGCCGCCTACGCCGAGATGCTCAAGGAGCCGGACGAGGCGCTCGAGCCCTTCGCCGGCGCCGCCTCGGTCGCCGCCGCCGAGCACTACCGCCGGCAGGGCGACTTCGCGGCCGCGCTCGCCTCGTACAGGAACGCGCTCGCGCACTTCGAGAAATCCGCGGCGACCGACCCGAGGAACGCCGAGGAGCCGACGGCGCTCGTGCTCGCCGGCCTCGCGCGCGTCGCGCTCCAGACGGGCGACCACGAGCACGCGACCGAGTGGATCGTCGCCTCGCTCTCGCGGAGCCCCGCGACGGCGGGCACGCGCGACGGCATGGGCATCTCGCCCGGCGAGACCGCGACGATGCTCCTCGATGCGCTCAAGGCGGCGAAGAAGGACGGCCTCGCCGCGAAGGTCGAGGAGGCGTCGAAGCCGATCGCCCCCGAGGTCCTCCGGCCGCCGGACGAGTAGGCCCCCGGCCCCCGGAGCCCCCCCAGATGCCCGACGTCGAAGCGGTGGCCGCGCGGATCGAGCGCGAGAGCGTCTTCCTGAGGGATGTCCTCGCCGAGGTCGAGCGCGTCATCGTCGGCCAGAAGCCGCTGCTCGACGGGCTCCTGATCGGGCTCCTCGCGGACGGCCACGTCCTTCTCGAGGGGCTCCCGGGCCTCGCGAAGTCGCTCGCGGTGCAGTCGCTCGCGACGGCGCTCGGAGGCACGTTCCGGCGCATCCAGTTCACGCCCGACCTCCTGCCGAGCGACCTCCTCGGTACGCAGGTCTACGACGCGAGGAACGGCACCTGGTCCGTGCGGCAGGGCCCCGTCTTCGCGAACTTCGTCCTCGCGGACGAGATCAACCGCGCGCCCGCGAAGGTGCAGAGCGCACTCCTCGAGGCGATGCAGGAGCGGCAGGTCACGCTCGCGGGCGAGACGCGCCCGCTGCCCGCGCCCTTCCTCGTCCTCGCCACCCAGAACCCCGTCGAGCTCGAGGGCACCTACCCGCTTCCGGAGGCGCAGATCGACCGGTTCATGCTGAAGGTGGTCGTCGGCTACCCTTCCAAGGAGGAGGAGAGGACGATCGTCGAGCGCATGGCCTCGATGCACACGCCGACGGTCAAGCGCGTCGCGTCGCCCGAGCAGGTCGTGCGGATCCGCGACCTGCTCGACGCGGTCTTCGTCGACGGGAAGATCACGAAGTACGTGATCGACGTCGTCTTCGCGACGCGCGAGCCCGCGGCGGCGGGTCTGCCCGCGCTGAAGCCGCAGATCCTCTACGGCGCGTCGCCGCGCGCGTCGATCGCGCTCGTCCGGGCGGCGCGCGCCCGCGCGCTGCTCGAGGGCCGGGGCTACGTGACCCCGCACGACGTGAAATCGGTCGGCTTCGACGTGCTGCGGCACCGCGTGATCACCACCTACGAGGCCGAGGCCGAGGGGCTCACGTCGGTGGACGTCATCCGCGCCGTGTTCGACACGGTCCCGGTGCCGTGAACGGGGGGGGCGCGGGGGCCGACGAGAGGGAGCTCGAGGAGCTTCTCGCCGAGGTCCGCCGCATCGACGTGCAGAGCCGGCGCCTCGTCGCCGGCGCGATGGCGGGCGGCTACATCTCCGTCTTCCGCGGATCGGGCATCGAGTTCGAGGAGGTGCGCGAGTACGCGCCCGGCGACGACCCGCGGAGCGTCGACTGGAACGTCAGCGCCCGGATGGGGCGGCCGTTCGTCAAGAAGTACCGGGACGAGCGCGAGCGGACCGTCGTCTTCCTCGTGGACCTCTCGGCGTCGATGACCGGCGGCTTCGGGATCTGGTCGGCGCGCCAGACCGCCGCGCGCGTCGTCGCCTGCCTCGCGCTCTCCGCGGCGAGAAACGGCGACAAGACCGCGCTCGTCGCGTTCGGGGAGGATGTCGTCTCGCACGTCCGGCCGCGGAAGGGCCCCGCGCACGCGCTCCGGATCATCCGCGACTGCCTCGCGCTGCCGGGAACCGGCGGCACGGCGCCCGCGCGCGCGATCGAGTCGGTCTCGCACGGCTTCCGCCGCGGCGCGATCGTCTTCCTCGTCTCCGACTTCCTCTGCCGCGGATGGGAGCGGCCGCTCACGCTCTGCGCGCGGCGCCACGACGTGGTCGCCGTCCGCATCCGCGTGCCCGAGCTCGCGCCGCCGGGCGCGGGGCTCCTCCGCGTGCGCGACCCCGAGACGGGCGCCATGCGCGTCGTCGACTTCGGGAGCGCGCGCGTCCGCGCGGAGTACGCGATGAACGTCGCCCTCTGGCAAGGCGAGACCGAGCAGTCGCTCCGCCGCGCGAAGGTCGATCTCCTGGACGTGCCGGTGCCGCGCGCGCCCGACCGGAACGCGATCGCGGGTCCGATCCTCCGTTTCTTCACGATGCGCGAGCAGCGGGGGGCGAAGCGGTGAGGCGGCTCGCGCTCGCCGTGTTCCTCGCCTCCTGCGGCGGATCGGCTCCGATCCCCGAGACCGACCTCCTCCTGCGCATCGAGCCGGCCGCCTTCGAGGTCGAGACCGGCGAGCCCTTCCCGCTCACGGTCACGCGCGTCTACCGGAAGGACCTCGTGCCCGCGGCGTGGAGCGGGAAGGAGCTCGCGCCGCTCGCGCTCCGGCCCGCGGGGGAGACGCGCCGGGACGACGGCGTGCGCGTCGAGGAGACCTTCCGCTACGTCGCGCACGTCTTCTCGCTCGACGACGTCGTGGTCCGCGGCGTGAAGCTCCCGGCGAAGCCCCTGGACGGCGGCGCGGAGCGGAAGGTCGCGGCGACGGGCTTCCGGATCCGCGTGAAGCCCGTCCTCGACCCCGAGGATCCCGGGCCGCCCGAGCTCCCGGGCGAGCCGCCGCCCTCCCGGGCGTGGTTGTGGTGGGGCTCCGGGGCCCTGCTGCTCCTTCTCGCCGCGGTGCTCCTCCTCGCGCTCCGCAGGA
>JAKLKT010000290.1 GCA_023150495.1 Planctomycetota bacterium | reverse complement strand
GGCCCCCGAGGCCCCCCCCGATGCGACCGCGGAGGCCCCCGCGGACACGGTCCCCGGCGAGGCCGGCGCGGGCCCGCTCCCGCAGCAGCTGACGATCCCCGACGCGGTCGCCGAGGCGCTCGCGCACAACCGTGCCGTCCAGCAGGCGCGCCTGAACGTCGCGATCGGGATCGACAACGCGCAGGAGGCGCGCTCCGCCCTCATCCCGCAGCTGAGCGTCCTCGGCAGCTACAGCGCGGTCGACAAGCCGCGCCAGATCGTCACCGGCGGCGGCACGATCACCACCGCGCCCTACAACACGTGGGGCTTCGCCGCGGTGGTGGACTTCCCGCTTTTCGCGTTCGGCCGCCACATGAACACCTGGCGCGCCGCGAAGCTCGCCCAGCAGAGCGCGGAGTCCCTCCAGCTCGCGGTCGAGTCGGACACCGCCGCCGCCGTGACCGCCGCCGCCTTCGACGTCCTCGAGACGATCCATGCGATCGACGTCGCGAGGAGCAACGAGGAGGCGCTCGCGCAGCAGGTGAAGGACGCGCAGGCGCAGCTCGACGCCGGCAGCGCGACGAAGGTCGCGGTCCTCGAGGCGTCGGTCGAGTACGACTACGCGAAGCGCACGCGCGAGAGGCTCGAGAGCCTCGTCCCGGTCCGCAAGATGACGCTCAACAGGCTCCTCGGCCGCCCCGCCAACGGGCCGATCGAGGTCGCCGACGAGCCGATCCTCCGCGCGCCGATCTGGCAGCTCGAGCCGCTCGTGGAGGAGGCGCTCGACCGGCGTCCCGAGATCCGCGCGGCGCGGCTCGACGTCGCCGCGGCGGAGCGCACGCTCCAGGCGACGATCGGCGGCGAGCTCGGCGAGATCCGGGGGAGCCTCGTCTGGGACACGGACGACAACCCGTTCCGGGCGCCGAGCGACCAGCTGAACCTCGGCGTCACGTACGAGGTCCCGGTCTTCACGGGCGGGGCGCGCGCCGCCCGCATCGGCCGCGCGCGCCACCAGCTCGAGTCCGCCTCGATCGTCGTGCGCGACCTCGAGGCGAACGTGCGAACGGAGGTCGCGGAGGCGTACCGGGAGGCCGTCGAGTCCTACCGGGACATCGCAGTGGCGGGGAGCGCGGTCGAGCGGCAGGAGGAGAGCGTCCGCATCCAGCGCGAGAAGTTCCAGAACGGCCGCGCGACGTCGCGCGAGGTGCTCGACTCGGTCGCGCTCCTCCGGAACGCGCGCTTCGAGCTCGTGAACGCGACGTACAACTACAACGTCGCGCTGAGGGAGCTCGTGCGCGCCCGCGGTGCAGACCCGCGCGAGGATCCCTTCGCGGAGGTCGTCGTGAACGTGCCGCCCGCCGCCGGGCCGCCCGCGACGCTCGAGGCCGAGATGGAGGAGGCGATGCGGAAGGCCGCGCCGGGAAGCGAGGGGGCTCCGGGGGCCGTCCCGAAGTGAGACGGCCAAGAGGCGCCCGGCCTAGCGGGTCCCCG
Organism: Planctomycetota bacterium; assembly: GCA_023150495.1. Taxonomy (GTDB): domain Bacteria; phylum Planctomycetota; class PLA2; order PLA2; family PLA2; genus PLA2. Next base: position 3,251 of record JAKLKT010000290.1, on the reverse strand, counting down.
CGCGCCCACGTCGATATCTCTTGGGTATGGGCGAGGAGAAGCCCAAGAAGGGCAAGCGTCCGGGTCTCTCGGCCGAGATGGAGCTCCGGAACCACTTCGCCGGGAAGCGCACGTCCCCCCGCCGCCCCCTCGAGGTCAGGATCACGATCTGCGGGCTCCTCGAGAACTTCCCCGCGCGGTCGGTGGACATCTCCCGGACGGGGATCCTCTTCCGGATCACCGACGAGCTCTTCGCGCACGAGGAGGAGGACCTCGCGTCGTTCGCCTTCAAGGTCGAGCGGCACTTCGCGAACGGGGCGGACATCCTCTTCGTGGACCACGGCTTCGGCGTCGCCGCGAACGTGGTGCGCGTGACCCACCGCCGGATCGACGGCGTGCCCGCGCTGCTGCTCGCGTGCGGCTTCAAGGCCCCGCTGACGGACGGCCAGTGCCAGACGCTCGGCGTCTCCCGGTCGCTCAAGTCCCGGAGGGGCGCGGCGCCGGAGCCCGTCCCGGACGAGCAGGCGTAGGCCCCCCGGCCCCCCCCGCCTCCCCCCGAAAAGCGCGACCCGTTCCCCCCGTTCGCTTAGGCTATCCGGTGTGGAGACCATCTCCTGGCAGGACAAGGACGGCGCCCGCTGGATCGCGCTCGAGGGCGAGCTCGACCACGAGGGCTGCGGGCTCATCCGCGAGCGCTTCGACGGCGCGGTGCGCGAGGGCAAGGGCGACATCGTCGTCGCGATGGACGGCGTGACGTTCCTCGCGAGCATGGGCGTCGGGATGCTCCTGAAGGCGCGCGAGACGCTCGCGTCGCAGGGCCGGAAGCTGAAGCTCTCCGGCGTGCGCTCGCCGGTCAAGCGGGCGCTCGAGCTGATGAACCTCCACAAGGTCTTCGATCAGGTGTAGCGCGCCGCCCTCGCCAAGACTGCGGCGGGCGAGCCGGCTGCCGCGAAGTGGGGGGCTCCGGGGGCGGGGCCTGCTCGGTTCGCCCGAGTCTCTCCTGCCGGAATCCCGGCCTGCGCCTGCCGTGTGCGATGGCGAGGAAGCGCCTCTCCGTCGGCAGATCGACTCCTTTTCCCCATGCGTACGATGTTCCCTCATGAAAGAGACCACCGGCAGCGCCATCCGCATGGAGAACGGGACCCTGAAGGTCCCCGACCACCCGATCCTCCCGTTCATCGAGGGCGACGGCACCGGGCGAGACATCTGGAAGGCGTCGCGCAGGGTCTTCGACGCCGCGGTGGAGAAGGCCTACAACGGCGAGAAGTCGATCGTCTGGAAGGAGGTCCTCGCCGGCGAGAAGGCCTACAAGACCACCGGCAACTGGCTCCCGCCCGAGACGCTCGAGGCGTTCCGCACCTATCTCGTCGGCATCAAGGGGCCGCTCACGACGCCCGTCGGCGGCGGCATGCGCTCGCTCAACGTGGCGCTGCGGCAGGAGCTCGACCTCTACGTCTGCCTCCGCCCCGTCCGCTGGTTCCAGGGCGCGCCGAGCCCCGTCCGCCGCCCCGACCTCGTCGACATGGTCATCTTCCGCGAGAACACCGAGGACATCTACGCGGGCATCGAGTGGGCCGCGGAGAGCGCCGAGGCGAGGAAGGTCATCGCCTTCCTCCAGAAGGACATGGGCGTGAAGAAGATCCGGTTCCCCGCGACGTCGGGGATCGGGATCAAGCCGGTCTCGCGCGAGGGGACCGAGCGGCTCGTGCGCTCGGCGGTCCAGTACGCGCTCCGCTGGAAGCGCAAGAGCCTCACGATGGTGCACAAGGGCAACATCATGAAGTACACCGAGGGCGCGTTCCGCGACTGGGGCTACGCGCTCGCGAAGAAGGAGTTCCGGGGCGACGTCGTCACCGAGCGCGAATCGTGGATCCTCGACAACAAGGAGCGGAACCCCGCGATCACCGTCGAGGAGAACGCGCGCCAGATCGAGCCCGGCTACGAGTGGCTCGCGCCCGACAAGCAGGCGGAGGTGTGCGACGAGGTGAAGCAGGGCCTCGCCCTCTGGCCGACGCACGGCGACCGCAAGTGGAAGAAGAAGCTCCTCGTCAAGGACGCGATCGCGGACATCACGCTCCAGCAGGTGCTCACGCGCCCGCAGGACTTCGACGTGATCGCGACGATGAACCTGAACGGCGACTACCTCTCCGACGCGCTCGCGGCGCAGGTCGGCGGCATCGGCATCGCGCCGGGCGGCAACATCAACTACCTGACCGGCCACGCGATCTTCGAGGCGACGCACGGCACCGCGCCGAAGTACGCGGACCAGGACAAGGTGAACCCGGGATCCGTGATCCTCTCCGGCGAGATGATGCTCCGCTACATGAACTGGGGCGCGGCGGCGAACCTGATCGTCAAGGGCGTGGACGGCGCGATCGGCGCGAAGACCGTGACGTACGACTTCCACCGCCTGATGGAGGGCGCGACGCTCCGGAAGTGCAGCGAGTTCGCCGACGACATCATCTCGCACATGAGGGATTAGGGGGGGCTCCGGGGGCCTAACGCCGGTCCGTCGACCCGTGCCCGGTGCCCTTCCGGCCGCCGATCGGGCACGCCTTGTCCGACGGGACGAGGTTCGCGACGACGAGGCCGACGAGGATCCCGAGGGCGAGCCCGACGTCGAAGCCCAGGAGGAACTGGGCGCCGAGGCCCACGAGCGTGAAGAGGATCACGACCGCGATCCGTTTCGGCGAGTTCAGCGCTCAGAGCATGGGTACATTCTAGGCTGTCCGGCCGCTTCGCAGGAGGAATGCATGGCTGCCTACGTGATCGTGGACATCGACGTCGCCGATCCCCACCGCTACGAGGACTACAAGAAGCTCGCGGGGCCGACCGTCACCGCCCACGGCGGGAAACACGTCGCGCGCGGCGGGAAGGTGACGACGCTCGAGGGCGACTGGCGCCCCGGCCGGATCGTGGTCCTCGAGTTCCCGACCGCGGAGAAGGCGAGGGCGTGGTGGGATGCCGCCGACTACCGGAAGGCGCGCTCGATCCGCCACGAGTGCGCGAAGACGCGGATGATCGTCGTCGAAGGGACGTAGTCAGCGGCGGCGCACCTTCCGCCGCCGCCCGCTCGCAGGGCCCATGCGAATCTCGGCGAGACGCGCGGACAGCGCTACGGCGGAGCAGGCCGCTACGCCTCTATCGTGCCGCCTTGAGGATCCGGCGGAGGTTCTCCGCGAACTCGACCGGGCCCTGCCAGCCCGTCACCATGCGCTCGTTCTCGGCGAAGTCGAACATCTCGCCCGTCTCGTCGCGCATGCGGAAGCGGA
>JAKLKT010000289.1 GCA_023150495.1 Planctomycetota bacterium | reverse complement strand
CTATGATCGAAGGCGTGCAGAAGCTCGCGACCGTCAACCTCACCATCGACGGCAAGCGCGTCGGCGCAAAGCCCGGCTCGACCATCTGGGAGGCCGCCAAGGAGGCGGGGATCGAAGTTCCCGTCCTCTGCCACGACCCCCGGTTCGAGCCGGTCGGCGTCTGCCGGATGTGCGCCGTCGAGGTCGAGGGCGCGCGCGTCATGGCGGCGGCCTGCGTCCGGAGGGTCGAGGAGGGCATGGTCGTCAAGACCGCCTCCGAGAAGGTCGAGCGGTGCCGCAGGATGCTCACCGAGCTCCTCATGTCCGACCAGCCGGAGGTCTCGCCCAAGGAAGCGACCACCGGCGGTGACAAGCTCTGGGCGCTTGCGGAGAAGTACGGCGTCGAGGTCCGCCTGCCCCGCGGCAACTCGCGGCCCGACGACCTGTCGTCGCCCGCGATCGCGGTCCACCACCAGGCGTGCATCCTCTGCGACCGCTGCATCCGCGCCTGCGACGAGGTCCAGGTCAACGAGGTGATCGGCCGCACCGGCAAGGGCTACACGGCGCGGATCTCCTTCGACCTCGACAACCCGATGGGGAAGTCGACCTGCGTCACGTGCGGCGAGTGCGTGGCCGCCTGCCCGACCGGCGCCCTCGTGAACAAGCCGGTCGCGGGCGACCTCAAGGCCGCCACGAAGGCCGTCGACTCCGTCTGCCCCTACTGCGGCGTCGGCTGCGCGGTCACCTACCACGTGGACGAGAAGAGGAACCGCGTGCTGTGGGTCGACGGCCGCGAGAGCCCGGGCAGCGACGCGCGGCTCTGCGTCAAGGGGCGCTACGGATTCGACTACGCGCTCCATCCGCACCGGCTCACGAAGCCGCTGATCAGGATCAAGTACCCCCGGGGCCCCCTGTCCTCCGAGGTCGAGACGTCGCACGACCACAAGAGAAAGCCCGGCGGCATCGTGGACTACGCGGAGGTCATGCCCGCCTTCCGCGAGGCGACCTGGGAAGAGGCGCTCGACCTCGTCGCGAAGCGGCTCAAGGAGATCCGCGACCGCGACGGGCCGCAGGCGCTCGCGGGCTTCGGCTCCGCCAAGTGCTCGAACGAGGAGGCGTACCTCTTCCAGAAGCTCGTGCGCACGGCCTTCGGCACGAACAACGTGGACCACTGCACGCGCCTCTGCCACGCGTCCTCGGTCGCCGCGCTCCTCGAGATGATCGGCTCGGGCGCGGTCACGACGACGTACGGCGACATCGTGAATGCCGACGTGGCGCTGCTCACGGGCACGAACGCGACCTCGAACCACCCCGTCGCCGCGACCTTCTTCAAGCAGGCGGCGCGGAACGGCACGAAGCTGATCGTCGTCGATCCGCGCGCGAGTGGCATCAGCCGCCACGCCTGGCGCTTCTGCCAGATCCGCTCCGGCACCGACGTCGCCTTCTACAACGCGATGATGAACGTCATCGTCGAGGAGGGTCTCGTCGACGAGGACTACGTCCGGAAGCACACGACCGGCTTCGAGACGGTGAAGGCGAAGGTCAAGGAGTACACGCCCGAGCGCGCGGCCGCGATCTGCGGCGTGCCCGCGGAGACGATCCGCGAGGTGGCGCTCGCCTACGGCCGCGCGAAGGCCGCCGTCACCTACTGGGGCATGGGCATGAGCCAGCACGTGCACGGCACCGACAACTGCCGCTGCATCATCTCGCTCGCGCTCATGACCGGGAACATCGGGAAGGAGGGCGCGGGGCTCCACCCGCTCCGCGGCCAGAACAACGTGCAGGGCGCCTCCGACGCGGGGCTCATCCCGATGGTGTTCCCCGACTACCAGCGCGTGGACAACGCGAAGGCTCGGGCGAAATTCGAGGGGGCGTGGGGGAGGAAGCTCGATCCCAAACCGGGCCTCACCGTCGTCGAGATCGTCAAGGCCGCGCTCGACGGCAAGGTCAAGGGCATGTACATGCTCGGGGAGAACCCCTTCCTCTCCGATCCGAACACGAACAAGGTGAGGAAGGCGCTTACGAACCTCGAGTTCCTCGTCGTCCAGGACATCTTCCTCACGGAGACGGCGGAGTTCGCGGACGTCGTGCTCCCCGCGACCTCGGCGCTCGAGAAGGACGGCACGGTCACGAACACCGACCGGCGCGTGCAGGTGATGCGCCCGGCGCTGAAGCCGCCCGGCGAGGCGCGGCTCGACTGGCAGATCATCTGCGACATCGCGACGCGCATGGGCTACCCGATGCGCTACCGCTCCGCCTCCGAGGTCTTCGACGAGATGGTGCCGCTCACGGAGGCCTACAAGGGCCTCACGCACGGGAACCTCGGCCCGACGGGGAAGCTCTACCCGTGCCCCGAGCCGGAGAAGTCCGACGGGACGGTGGTCATGTTCGGCGACGGGTTCCCGACCGCGGACGGCCGCGCGAAGTTCGTCCCGGCCGACCACACGGGGGCCGACGAGCTTCCCGACAAGGAGTACCCGTTCATCCTCGTCACGGGCCGCGTGCTCGAGCACTGGCACACGGGCGTGATGACGCGCCGTTCGAAGACGCTCGACGCGCGCGAACCGGAGCCGTTCGTCGAAGTCCACCCCGACGACTGCAGGAGGCTCGGCGTCGACACGGGCCGCATGGTCACGGTCAGCTCGCGCCGCGGCACGATCTCGCTGAAGGTGCGCAAGGGAACCGGCACGCAGCCCGGCTCGGTCTTCATCCCCTTCCACTTCCGCGAGGCCGCGGCGAACGTCCTCACGACGGACAAGCTCGACCCCTTCGGCAAGATCCCCGAGTTCAAGTTCTGCGCGGTGAAGGTCGTCCCGACGACCACGCCCTAGCTCGCGCAGCGAGCAGGCGGGCCGGATGCGGGGGGGCTCCGGGGGCCTCGCAGCCCGCAGTCCCGTCCCGAGACAGCGCACGCGAGTGGGGGGTTCAAAGAGCCCCGGCCGTCGGGTTACAATCCCCGCCCGGAACAACAGCGAAGGCCGGATCAAGTGAGGAAGAAGATGAGAATCGCATTCGTGCTTCTTGCCGCCATGCTCGTCGTGCCGGCGTGCAAGAGCAAGCAGACGACCGACATCGAGCAGGTGAAGAAGGAAGCGCCGGACGCGAAGCCGACGCTCCACGTCGCCGAGGACGACGCGCGCTACGTCGCGGCGCCCAACGCCACCTCCCGCCAGGTGCACTACTACTCCGGGAAGACGGACACGACGTACGTCGTCGACGAGAGCACCGGCAAGGTCGTGAAGACCTTCAAGGGCAGGGAGATGCCCGGCGTCGTCGTCGTCGACAAGCCCGCGTACCAGCCGCCGCCTCTCGAGCCTTCGAAGGAGGCCGGCAAGGACGCGGAGATCGAAGAGGTCAAGTAGCACCTCCCTGCGCGCGCCACCGCGTCCCCTGGGCTCCGGGCCTACAATGACGGGATGCGGTGGCGCGCCGCTTTGCTCGTCCTCGCCGCGCTCGCATGCGGGCAGGAGCCCGCGCGGCCCCCGGAGCCCCCCCCTTCCGAAGCGCCGCAGAGGCCGCCCGGCTGGCCGCCCCTGCACAAGGGCGACCTGTTCGCGAAGAACCGCGAGTGGATGGTCCAGAAGCAGCTCATCCCGCGCGGCGTCTCCGACGAGAACGTCCTCCGCGCGATGCGGACGGTCCCGCGCCACGCCTTCGTCTCCGCCGCGCTGCGCGGCCACGCCTACGAGGACCGGCCGCTCCCGATCGGCCACGACCAGACGATCTCGCAGCCCTTCATCGTCGCGTCGATGACCGAGGAGCTCCGCCTCAAGGAGGGGATGAAGGTGCTCGAGATCGGCACCGGCTCGGGCTACCAGGCGGCGGTCCTCGCGCAGATCACGCCGCACGTCTTCACGATCGAGATCAAGGAGCCGCTCGCGATCGCCGCGCGGGACAGGCTCCGGGAGCTCGGCTACCGGACGGTTCAGGTGCGCCACGCCGACGGCTACTACGGCTGGAAGGAGGAGGCGCCCTTCGACGCGATCATGGTGACCGCCGCCGCGCCCCACGTGCCGCCGCCGCTCGTGGCGCAGCTGAAGCAGGGCGGGCGTCTGATCCTCCCCGTCGGGCCGCCGCTCGGCACGCAGGACCTGCAGCTCGTCACGAAGGACGAGAAGGGGAAGGTGCGCAGCAGGAGCCTCTACGACGTGCGCTTCGTCCCGTTGACCGGATCGCTCGGGGAGGAGAAGAAGGGGGGCGCGGGGGGAGGAGGGGAGGGGGCGAAGGAGGCCGGGGAAGGCGCCGGCAAGTGAAGGCGACCGTCTTCGGGCTCTCGGCGGCGGTCCTCCTCCACGAGATCTGCCTCCTCCGCGTCCTCTCGATCGCCTACTGGCACCACGCGGCCGCGCTCGTCGTCTCGGTCGCGCTCCTCGGGTTCGGCGTCGCGGGGACGGTGCTCGCGCTCGCGCCGCGGCTGAAGGAGCCTTCGGTCGTGCCCCTTTGCGCCGTCCTCTACGCGCTGCTCGTCGCACCGAGCCTCCTCGCGGCGCGCGCGGTCGACTTCAACATCCTCGAGGTCGGCTGGGAGCCGATGCAGTGGCTGCGGCTCCTCGCGCTCGAGGCGATCTTCCTCGTTCCGTTCCTCGTCGCGGCGACGGGGATCAACGTCGCGCTCGCGCTCGCCGCGGAGCGGCCGGGGCCGACGTACGCCGCGAACCTCCTCGGCTCGGGCGCGGGCGCGCTCGCGGCGCCGCTTCTCCTCGCGCTCGGGCCGCAGGCGGGAGTGCTGCGGTACGCGGCGGCGCTCG
>JAKLKT010000288.1 GCA_023150495.1 Planctomycetota bacterium | reverse complement strand
GCAAGGCTCGGCGTCGCGCACCCTGTCGGCCATCGGTGCGGGCAGCGCGTCGATGCTCCCGACGATAGCACGGTCGCCGCCGAGCGCCGCCGATCCCCCGGGTGCGGGAACCCCGAGACTCGCGGCGCCCTGCGCAGCGCCTCCCCCGAGCGGCGCAACGGCGCCGGCGCGCCGCGGGGGTCCGACGCGGATCGGAGCCGCGACGTAGTCGGGTTTCGAGCTCGCACGACGCTGTGTGGGAGCGGTCCGGTCGGCGGTATCGACGGCGCCGGGAGGTGCCGCTTCCGGCCTCGTGGGTGCGCTGCTCGCGGGTTCGCCAGGGGGGACGTCGGCCACCTCGGGGAACGGCTCCTCGGCGGAGCGTCGCAGCTCGGCGACGTACGCATCGAACACGGGCGTGCTCGGGACGACATCTCGGCTCTTGCCCCGAGTGTCGGCGCCTCGCTGGAGCCGAGTCTGTGCGAGAGTCCCCTCGTCGCGTGCCACAGCGGTGAGATCCTTCTCGCCCGCTCGCGCGTTGGTGGGGCTCGCGGGTGGCTGGAGCATCGCGCCCTGGATCGCCGACGCCATCGCGCCGAGATCCACGCGGGCTTTGCTCAGCGCCTGGGACTGTTGCGTCGTGACCGCACTGGGGATCGGAGGCATGCTCGGACTCGCCCCGCTCGAGCCCCCACCACCGGGTGTGGACCCTGCGGGTCCCGACTTCTCCTGGCTGTCGGGATAGACCGTGTTGTCGGTCGCCCTCTCCGATCGCTCCACGGCGGCCTGCACGGCACTCAGGTCGACTCGTGCCTTGCCGAGTGCTTGCGACTGCTGCGATGACAGCGCTGTGGGAACGACTCCGGGAGGCGTGGTGGCTTCCCCGGTCGCGATCTTGGTCTTCTCGCCGATACCGGCCATGACTACTCTCCGGCAGGCCCTTGGCGGCGCGCACCGAGCGCGATGGCGCCGCCTGGCAGCAGGACATCGGCATCGGCGACAGCGGTTGGGTGGAGAGACGGCCCCCTTGGGAGTGTTGTTCCGAAACTCAACGACCCGGGCGGCGGCGACGGGCGAACCGGTCCCGGCCCCGCGAACTGGGGCGGCTCGACGGATGCAGGAGGCTCCGCCTCCTCGGGCGGCGACGGGCGAGGGAGCGGCACCTCCTCGCCGCGCACGCCGCCGCACCACGGACACGGTCCATCGAACATGTTCTCCGCCGGCGCATCGGGGGATACCACGATCGTCCGCGGGGTGACGACGCGAACGGGAGCGCGCACCATGGCCTCAGCTGCCGAGACCGCCGAGACCGCGGGCGCGGGCCTTCGGCCGGGCGATGGCCGGCCAGGAAGCGGAGGTCCTTGGGGATCGAAGCCCGGACCACGTCCATCGGGTCCCGGGTCGTACAGGCCCAAAGGGCCGCCTCCCCGCCTATCGTCCCACCAGCGGGAAGGCTCCCACCCTGTGGACTCGAATCGCACTCCCCCTCCCAAGTCGCCGAGATCGGGCACAGGAGGACAGTGACACTCGCACTTGCACGCCGGGGCTCCGCCGCCGCCCTTGCCTCGGTATTCGGGGGAAAGCGGTGTGAAGAGCCCGGATCCGTCGGACGCGGGCAGCGCCTTAGTGCCGTCCCGGCAGACGGGGGTCGTCGCATAGCGTGCGACCACCGTGTAGCCGCGAGTGCATTCCGCGGTCGTGTCCACCGGAGCGGTCGCCTCGGGCACCGGCTCCGCGCGCAACACCGGCCCTCCTGTGCCGCCCCGCGGAATCGCGCCGACGATCGGGACCGTCGGCTCGTCGCGCGGATCCGCCGACTGCGGCGGCTCCGCCACCCACGGGATCGCCGCTGCCGTGCCGCTCAGCATCTCGGCACACTCGGCACAATCCCAGAACGACGCCGGGGGCCGCACGTCCTCATGCGCGGGCTCGCAGCGGATCACCGAGCACCTGGGTGCGATGACCGGAGGCGGTCCCACGGCCGAGCGCTCGGGGACGGTTGCGTCGGGCCCCTTCGGCGCGAGCGTGCCGTCCGGGTGGGGCGGGGGACCGTGGGAGCACGACTTCCCGGCACCCGCGCAGGAGCAGGAGCCGGGTGCCTTGGTCTTGCACGCGCACGCCTTCTCTTCCGCCGTGCCGGCCGGGGGCAGCGGTGCGGGCGCAGCCGGCTCTGTCTTCTCGGGCGGGCTCAGGCAGGCGCAGGTCATGGGGTTCAGGCCCGCCGCTTCACGAGGAAGCCGACCGCGTAGCAGGAGACGACGGGGAAGGCCGGCCCGGCGAGCGTCACGACCGGCCGGAGCCACGTGCGCGAGAGATCGACGTCGAAGGAGATCTCCTCGCTCATCGTGAGCACCCGGCTGTCGATCGACGTCCAGTTCACCCGGTCCATCGACTCCTCGAGATCGAACTGCAGCTGGCCGAGGCCGTCCATCGGACCCCTCCAGACGGAGAGCTGGATCGAGCTGTACTCCGCGACGACGATCGGGGACATCCTGAACGGGTCCGTCCCCGCAAGCGTCGTGTAGCGCCCGATCAGCACGACCGGGACCGTTCCGGCGCCCATCGCTTCGCGCTCTCCTACCTCTCGCGCAGCTCGAGGAAGCCGATCGCCCAGCAGCTCGCCGCGGGGTTCGTGCCCCCGAGGACGACCTTGATGCGGAACCAGCGCTTCGTGAGCTGCGCGGTGTACTGGGCCTCCGTCTCCTGCCCGGGATCGGAGCCCGCCGTCGTGCCCGCGCACGTGGTCCACGTGGTCTGGTCCATCGATTCCTCGAACGTCACGCCGAACGTCGGCGTCGTCCCGGTGAGCTTGCCGCGCCACACGTTCACGATCGCGTTCGCGTAGTCCGTAACCTCCATGCCGATCGTCGTGAACGTGCTCTGGCCCACGTACGACGAGTAGCGTGGCAGGAGGACCAAGGGTACGAGTTCGCCGGCCATCTGCTTCTCCTTCCTGGGGTTGAAACTCGGGGGGAGGCTATGCGGCGGCGGGCGCGGACGAAACGGCCCTTGTGGATATCCTCTTGGATGTCGTCCCGGATGTCCGGAGAGACATCCGAGAGGATCACTCACCGCCACGCCGCGAATTCGCAGGCCCGCAAGGTCCCTCCTCGGGCGCCCTCCGGGATTGCGCCTCGTGGAGGATCTCCTTCGCCGTCCTGCCGGGGATTGGAACGCCCGACCCCGCGGCGGCGAGCTTGCGCCGTGCCGGAAGCTCGAATCGGACTCAGAGCCGCTTCCGGAACCGCTCGCGCCAGCCGGCGGAGAGGAGCGGGTGCTCGCTCGCGCGGCGCAGGAGGTCCCGGTCGGGCTCCTTCGCGACGCGGAGCGCCGCCACCTGCGCGACCGTGATGCCGCGCGGATCCCGCGCGATCCACTCGACCGGATCCCCGGCGGCCACGTCGCCCTCGCGCGCGACCGACAGGTAGAAGCCGCTCCGGCCGCTCTCCTCGAAGCGCCGGATGATCCCCGCGTCACCGAAGCGGATCCCGAGCTTGAAGCAGGGGACGCGCGGCTGCGTGACGACGAACTCGGCGGAACCCGCGCGCAGGCGGTCGCCGATCCGCGCATCGTCCTCGAGGAGCCCCTTGAGGGTGAGGTTCTCGCCGAAGACGCCGAAGGGGAGCGCCGCGCCGGGAAGCTCCGCCTTCCAGCGCGGGTAGTGCTCCGACGGGTAGGCGTAGACGGCCTTCTCGCGGCCGCCGTGGACGGAGAGGTCGGACTGCCCGTCGCCGTCGATGTTGAGCGTCCGGACAAGGGCGCGCCCCTCGACCGGCGCCTTGAAGATGGAGGTCCTCAAGGTCTTCCCCTCGAACGGGACCTCGCGCGGCAGCCCGACGTTGACCGAGAGGACGCGCACGGGCGCCCCCTATCCGCCCTTCGCCTCGAGGGCGGCGTGGAGGCCGTCCACGATCTGGTCGAACGTGGTGATCTCCTTCAGCCGCTCCTCGGGGATCTGCACGTCGAAGCGCTCCTCGACCTCGTAGACGACCTCGATCATGTCGAGCGAGTCGAGCTTCAGGTCGTCCTTCAGCTTCACGCCCGCGACGAGCCTCTCCGGCTCGACCTTGAGCGTCTTCTGGAAGATCTCCCTGACGGCGGAGGCGATCTCGTCCCGGCTCCTCATTTCTTGGTGCTCACCTCGATGGTCCCCTTCAGCTCCTCGTTGTCCGGGAAGAGCGCGAGGCCCTCGGCCCAGATCTTCTGCGCCTTCTCCACGTTGCCCGCGTCCTTGTAGAGCGTGCCGAGGCGGAAGTAGGTCCCCGCGTAGTGGGGCTCCGGGGCCTTCCGCTTCTGGATCTCGAGCAGCTCCTCGAACTGCCGGATCGCCTCGGGCCGCATGCCGAGGAACTCCGGCGCCATGCTCGTGCCGAACGCCTTGCCGAACCGCGCCGTCCAGTGCTCCGGCTCGAGCTTGATCGCGGCGTCGTACGCCGCCGACGCCTTCATCCACACGATCCCCTGCTGCGGCCCGGGGACGACGTTGTTCGTGAGGTCCGCGACATGGGCCGTCGCGAGCGCGACCTGGAGGTCCGGGTTCGTCGGATCCTCGGCGATCGCCTTCTCGATCGCCTTGATGACGTCCTGGATCCGGTCCTTGCGGATCGAGAGCCATGCGAAGAGCCGGTTCGTGTCGTCGGGACCGAGCCTCTTGCCCTTGAGCGACCGCACCAGATCCTCGATCGCCTGGTCCGTCACCGCGGCGGGTGCGGCTGCGGGCGCCGCCGTCCCCTCCCCCGACCCCTCCCCTTCCGCGCCGCGAGGCCCGGC
>JAKLKT010000287.1:1700-6451 GCA_023150495.1 Planctomycetota bacterium | reverse complement strand
GCCTCCTCGCTGTACAGATGTATGCCTGCCGCGTCGCACTCGCCGCGCGACGCCGCCTCGAGGCCCGCGGTCGAGCCCACGGCGATCACCTTGCTCGTGATGCCGCGAAGGCGCAGGCGGGAGAGGATGAGGTCGAGCCCCGTGCAGTGGCTGCCGATCACGACGAGATGAGGGGGGGTGCGGGGGCCGAGCAGCGTCACGCGCACCTTCTCGCCCGCCTCGAGGCGCTCCACCTCCGCGGGGATCCGGTGGAAGCCGTCCGCGCGCGCGAAGGTCGTCACGGAGCCCGAGCCCTTCCCGAGCGGATAGGCCACGAGGCCGCGCTCCGTCTCGACGACGTGGACGAGGTCGTACTCCGTCCGGCCGCGCTCCGACACGACCGCGCGCGGGAGCGTCGCCTCGACCTCGCGCACGAGGTCCGCAGGGAGCCCGCCGCGGGCGCGGATCCACGGCGCCACGAACTCGTGGAAGGTGAAGACCGCCGACGTGGGGAAGCCCGGCAGGACGACGACCGGCTGCCTCCCCCGCACGGCGAGCACGACCGGCTTGCCCGGCTTCAGCGCGACGCCGTGGACGAGGACCTCGGCGAGGCCCTTGAGCGCGCGGTAGCCGACGTCCCCGGGCCCCTTGGACGTCCCTCCCGAGAGGAGGACGAGGTCGCCGGCGCGGAGACCCTCCTCCAGCGCCGCGCGGAGCGCGCGCTCGTCGTCGCGCACGATGCCCCGCTCGACCGCCTCGCCGCCCGCCTCGCGGACCGCGTCGGCGAGCACGCGCTGGTTGGAGTCGTGCACGAAGCCGTCGCGGGGGGGCTCGCCGGGCGGGAGCAGCTCGTCGCCCGTCGAGAAGAGGACGACGCGCGGGCGGCGCACGACCGACGCGCGGGCGAGCCCGAGTGCCGCGAGCACGGCCGTCTCGCGCGACGAGAGCACGTCGCCGGGGCGGAGCACCGTCTCCCCGCGCGCGATGTCGGAGCCCGCGTGCGAGAGGTTGCCGCCCGGCGCGACCGCGCGCCGCACCTCGACGACGCCGTCCGAGAACTCCGTGTCCTCGACCATGACGACCGCGTCCGCGCCGCGCGGGATCGCGGCGCCCGTCGCGATCGCGCAGGCCGTGCCCTGAAGGACCTCCGGCGCCCCCGCCGTGCCCCCCGGGAGCAGCGTGCCGAGCACGCGCAGCCGGCGCGGCTGCTCCTCCGACGCCCCGTAGGTGTCGGCCGCGTGCACGGCGAACCCGTCGACGTTGCTCCGCGGGAACCCCGGCACGTCGACCGGCGCGCGCACCTCCGCGGCGAGCACCCGCCCGAGCGCCTGCGCCAGCGGCACCTCCTCCGCGGGGAGCGGCGAGAAGTCGGCCGCCTCCCGGAAGCGCCGCTCGGCCTCCTCGCGGGACACGACCTTCAGGAACTGCTCCTGCCGCATCGCCCGATTGTAAGATGCGCCCCCGATGCGCCTCCTCGCACTCCTGCTCCTCGTCGCGGCCGCCGAGGACCTCCTGCCGCGCGAGGGCTCCGGCTGGGCCGGATTCAAGGCGGGCTCCTTCGTCCGGATCAAGAACACGCGGGTCCAGACGGGCCGCATGCTCGCGCCGACGATCACGAAGATGACGCTCGCGAAGGCGGACACGACGAAGCTCACGCTCTCGATCGAGGCGGAGAACGCGCTCGGCGTCTCGGACGCGGCGCAGCAGGTCGTCGTGTCGGCGGCGGGCGAGGCGGGCCCCGGCGAGAAGCAGAAGGTGGAGGGGTCCGGGGAGGAGGAGGTCGCCGTCGCGGGCAAGGCGGTCGCGTGCGACCGCGTGCAGGTGACGGTGACCGGCCCCGCGGGCAGGCGCGTGATCACGAAGTGGATCGCGCGAGACCCGATCGTGATCGCCAAGCGCGTGACCGTCACCTACGACCTCGAGGGGAAGGAGACGGCGCGCGAGACGATCCTCCTCCAGTCGCTCGTCCCCGAGGAGCGCGCGGTCGGGGAGAGGAAGGCGCGCTGCGTGAAGTACGCGACCGAGCGGAAGGACTCCGGCTACGAGTTCAAGGGGACGGCCTACCTCAGCCGGGACGTGCCGGGCGGGCTCGTGTGGAGCGAGGACGAGGTCATGAAGGACGGCGCCGTCCTCCTCACGCAGCGCATCGAGGTCCTCGACGCCGGCGCGAAGTAGGAGGCAGGTGCGTTCCTGCCGGTGGAGAAGCACTCCGTACCTGCTGCTCGTCGCGGCGTGCGCGTACTCGAACGCGGGGATCCTCGAGGACCTCGAGGCGCGCGCGCGGGGCTCGCCCGACCCCGCGCTCGACCGGGTGATCGAGCGGGAGGAGCTCCCGCCGCTCCTCGGACCCGCGCGCGCGGTCGCGCTCCCGATGCTCCGCGCCAAGGTGCCGGCCGTCATGGGCCGGATCAACGGCGTCGAGATGCCGCTCGTCCTCGACACGGGCACGAGCGCGGTCGTCCTCACGGCCGAGGCCGCGCGCGACGCGGGCATCTACCTGCCGCCCGGCGAGCCCGCGGCCGTCGTGGGGCCCGGCCACACCGGCAGGAACCGCATCGGCGCCTTCGCGACGGTCGAGCTCGGGGGGAACCGGATCGGCGCCGGGATCGCGCTCGTCCCGGTGGACGACCGCCCCGGCCGGTGGATGGAGCTCGGCGCCGACCGCTACGCGATCGTCGGCTGCACGGTCCTCTCCCATTTCCGCGTCACCTTCGACTTCCGCAAGGCCGAGGTGCGCCTCGCCCCCACCGGCCTCGCCGCCTCCGCGGGCCCGCTCTTCACCGAGACCCTCGTGAACGGGCGGCCGCTCCTCCTCCTCGTCGACTCCGGCGCGACGGCGGTCTTCCTCGAGCCCTGGGCGGCCGTCGACCTCGGCCTCATCACGGAGGGCCGCGCGAAGCGCCACGAGGAGCGCGCCACGAGCCTCTCCGGCGCCCGCTTCACGCACTTCACGCTCGACCGGGTGGAAGTGGCCGGCCGCACCTTCCGGGAAATCGACGCGGCCGCCGTCGACACCTTCGGCCCCTGGTCCTCGCCCGGCTTCCGCCCGGGCGGCCTCCTCGGCCTCAAGGGGCTCGGGGATCTCGTCTGGACGCTCGATTACGGTACGCGAACGCTCCGCCTCGAACCGTGAGACTCCTCCTCCCCTTCTCGGCCTTGCGTCATCGGATGACCCAGGGCCTCCCCCTCCTCCTCGTCCTTCCCGCGGCGTGCGCGACGCTCCGCACGCACGACGTCGCCGACGCCTTCGCCGCGGACGCGGCGCTCCTCGTCGAGCGCGTCCCCGCCAAGGCCGACCTCGACCCCGCACGCGCCGCGAACGCGCCCGCCGTCATGCTCGGCGCCGAGCGCACCGCGCGCGAGTTCCTCGGGAAGCGCGAGGGCGACTCGACGAAGGCCGCCTACGCGCGCGCGCTCCTCGCTTGCTCGCTGCTCGCGCAGGGGCGCGCGATCGACGCGCGCGACCTGCTCCGCGGGCTGAAGCCGCGGCTCGAGACGGAGCTCACGCGCGAGAACGTCGTGATCGCGTGCGCGATCCACGCGACCTCGCTCTGCCGCTCGATCGAGGCGCGGGCGGCGGCGGAGAGCTTCCTCGCGGGGAAGCTCGAGGCGGACGCCTTCGTCAGGGACTACGGCAGCTTCGCCGGCCTCGCGGTCGCGGAGCCGGGCTCGCCCGAGCACGGCAAGATGGTGCAGCTCGCCGCGTCGGGCCTCCTCTCGTGCGAGCCGGGCGTCGCCGAGCCGACCGCGGGCGGCCGGAAGGCGCGCGCGAACCTCCGCCGCACGCTCGCGGAGCAGGTCTACAACGACGCGGCCTCGCTCCTCGCCCGGCTGCCCGCGACGCCGCCGAGGCCGGTCCCGCCCGAGGAAGCCTGGCTCGCGAAGGTCGCCGTGAAAGGCGTGACGACCTACCGCTACCTGATCCCGGACATGCTCCCGGACCCGCTCTCGGCCGACCAGAGGGCGTGGCAGCGCGAGCAGGCATTCCCGCTCTTCGCGAGGGCGCGCGGGATCGCCGGGTACTTCCTCTCGAAGGAGGCGCGGGCCGAGGTCGAGGCGACGCGAATCGGGAATACGCCCGAGGAGGTCCTCTACGACCGCCTCCTCTCCGCGCAGCTCGAGGTGCTCGCGTGGATCGACACGCGGTGAAAGGGGGGGGCTCCGGGGGACCGGCGAGGGTCGTCCTCTACACGATCCCCGGCAAGTGCCCGCTCTGCGACGAGGCCCGGGAGATCCTCCACGGGGAGGGGGTGGCCTTCTCGGAAGTGGACATACGGACCGACCGCGGGCTTCTCCGGGCCTACCGGGAGGAGATCCCGGTCGTGACCGTGGACGGGAGGAAGGCCTTCGTGGGGCGGATCGACCCGGATCAGCTCAAGGCGGCGCTCCGAAACCCCCGCTGAACGTGCGTGCGACGTATTCGTAGATAGACTGTGGGGAATCCCACCATATCGGAGAAATCGATACTCATGAGAACCATCACGTCCGCGTTCGTCGCGTTCGGGCTCGTCGCGAGCCTCGCCGTTGCCGGCGATGGCGAAGGCTGCCCCTCCCAGTGCAAGGCTTCCGAAGGCAAGATGACGGCGCTCGCCGCCGCCCGGAAGGCGATTGCCGACATCCCGAAGGCCGACGAGAAGCTCCCGGCCGAGACGCTGAAGGAGGTCAAGGCCGCGCGCGAGTACCTGGTGCAGACCCAGTTCGGCAAGGCCATGGGCCCGTCGTTCGAGACGTGCGGCCACCTCGCCGCCGCCGCCGCGAAGCAGGAGGGCACG
>JAKLKT010000287.1:0-1674 GCA_023150495.1 Planctomycetota bacterium | reverse complement strand
GAAGATCTTCGGCGGCTGCGCCGAGTGCGGCGACTGCAGCAAGGGCTGCGAGGGCTGCTGCAAGGGCATGACGCCCGAGCAGATGGCGACGAAGGCGAAGGAGTCGCTCGCGTCCTCGAAGAAGCTCCTCATGGCGGCGGGCGAGGCCGCGCAGAAGTCCACGCCGGAGGAGATGCAGAAGATGATGGCCGCGGCGGAGACGCTCAAGAAGAGCTCGCCCTGCTGGACGGCGATCACCGACGCGACGAAGGCGCTCAACGAGGGGTACGCCCAGCTCGCGAAGATGGGCATCGAGACCGATCTCGTGAAGGGCGCCGCCGAGCTCCACGGCATGCTCACGCACTGCGAGTCGGGCGAGGAGTGCGGGGACTGCGAGAAGCCCTGCGAGGACGCCGAGGAGACCGAGGAGGTCGCGGCGCCCGAGAAGTCCTCCTGAGACACGGGAAAGACCTGAAGCTGAGGTCCGCGCCGGACCGGTTCGGTCCGGCCAAGAACTCGAGACCAGAGGGGCCCCGGGAAGCCGGGGCCCCCTTTTTGTTCCTTTTCCTCGACGTCCCCGGCGCTCCCTTCCCCCGCGCCCCCTTTCCTCCCTGCCCGGAGGCCCCGGGACGGAGCTACGATCCGGGGCATGAGCACGCGCCTCCTCCTCCTCGCGATCCTCATCCGTGCCGTCGCCGCGGAGGACGCGGTCGCCCCGCTCGCCGACAACCCCGCCATCGCCGCGCACGTCCTCTCCACCGCGCGCAAGGACCTGAAGGAGGCGCGCGGCGACTTCAAGCACATGCCGCCCGGCGACCGCGCGGTCGTGGACGACGCGCGGAAGATCATCATGCGCACGGCCGACTGGAGGGCGCTCGTGCCCGCGCTCGGCGCCGCCGCGGACCTCCTCGAGCGCGCGGGCACGGGCACGGGCGACATGCCGGACCTCTGCGCCCACATGGCGAGGAGCTACCGCGCGATGGCGCACGACCTCGACGACGCCGAGACGTACCTCGCGGACGAGACCAGGAAGCAGGCGCCGGGCGATCGCGCCGACGCGACGTTCGCCGCGGCGGAGAAGATGCTCGCCGCGCGCGCGGGCGTCGCGACGGACGAGGAAGCCGTCGCGGCCTGGCAGGTCGTACGGCGCAACGACCCGCGCTGGCGCGCGTTCGCGCTCAACTTCAAGACGCTGGCACGCGGGTACGCGACGCTCGCCGGCAAGGAGCACGAGGAGAAGGCGGGCAAGGCGATCGCCGACGCGGAGAAGCTCCACAAGGCGCTCGAGCCCTACTTCAAGGGCGTGCGGACGAAGAAGGACGCGGAGGAGCCGGAGCCCGAGCCCGAGCCGGAGAAGCCGCGCCCCCGCGAGTTCAAGCGGATCGGGTAGCCGCCCCCCGGAGCCCCTCCTTTGACAAACCCGCGGCGCGCGGCGGGATAGAATCCCTCCATGCGCCAGCGCCTCCTCCTCGCGCTCCTCCTCGCACCCGCCTTCGCGGAGGAGACCCGGGTCGACACCCTGGCCCTCGCCGAGGCGCGCGAGGAGATCAAGCTCGCCCGGGGCGACTTCAAGAAGCTCGCGCGCGTGGAGCGCGACGCGATCCGGGACGCGAGGGCCGCCGTCGCCGCGACCGCGAAGGGGCGCGCGCTCGCGCCGGCGCTCGCCGCCGCGGCCGACGCGTTGGAGGGGGTCCG
>JAKLKT010000286.1 GCA_023150495.1 Planctomycetota bacterium | reverse complement strand
CGATCGCGGCGCGCTCGAGCGCGCGCTCGCGGAGTTCCGCGCGCGGCAGGAGGCGATGCTCGACCGCCCCGAGGCGCATCTGAACCTGGGCGCGCTCCTGGAGGCCACGCGCGACACGCGGCGCGCCGAGCTCGCGTACCGGAAGGCGCTCGAGATCCTCCCCTCGTTCTGGCCCGCGCGCGCGAACCTCTCCGTGCTGCTCAACGCGAACGGAAGCAACGCCGAGGCCGAGCAGGTGCTCCGCGAGGCGACGAGGCTCGACCCGGAGAACGGCGAGGCGTGGTACAGCCTGGGGCTCCTGCTGGCGGAGGAGGAGCGGCTGCGCGAGGCCGCCGACGCGCTGGCCGAGGCCGCGCGGCGGATCCCGCGCGCGCGCGTCCTCTACAACCACGGCGTCGCGCTCCAGAAGCTCGGCTCGCTCGCGCAGGCGGAGGATGCGCTGCTCGCGGCGCACCGCCTCGCCGCCAACGACACAGCGATCCTCCATGCGCTCGCGGTCCTCTACGCGCAGCGCGGCGATCCGCGGCGCGCGCTTCCGCACGCGAGGAGGCTTCTCGAGCTCGATCCCGGCTCTGCCGACGCGCGGCGCCTCGTCGAGGTTCTCGAGGCCGAGGCGCGCCGTTGAAACTGGCTCCCGGTGGCAGAATTCGACGTACTCGGAACGTACAGAAAGGAAACCGATAATCCATGCGCGTACAGGCGTTCATCCTCGCGGCGCTCATCGGCGCCTGCAGCAGCACCGGCTCGAAGGGCCAGAGCGAGCTCGCCGATCTCACGGGCGAGATCGACAAGCTCTCGAAGGATCTCACGGCGGGCAAGGCCGACATCCAGAAGGCGCTCGCCGAGCACGACGCGATCGTCGGCAACACGGACGGCAATTTCGTCGGCCACTACAAGAAGTTCAGCAGCGCGATCGAGACCGTCGAGAAGGACCGCAAGGGGATCAGCGAGCGCATCGAGAAGGTGAAGGCCGCGGCCGAGCCCTACTTCAGCCGCTGGCGGGACGAGAACAGCAAGATCACCGACCCGGGCCTCCGCGACCGCGACTCGAAGAACATGGCGAACTCGCGCGCGCGCTATGACGAGATCTTCAAGGCGGGCGACGCGGCGAAGGCTGCCTACGAGCCGCTCATGAAGACGCTCAAGGACCACCGGCAGTTCTGGTCGAACAACCTGAACGCCGAGTCCGCCGCTCAGATGAAGGCCGACTCGGAGAAGCTGGGGAAGGACGCGGACGCGCTCTACGGCCTGATCGACAAGGTCGTCGACACGGCGAGGAAGTACAACGAGTCGGTGGCGATGCGCGTGAAGCCGCCGCCTCCCGCCGAGCCGGCCAAGGAGCCCGCGAAGCAGTAGGCATCCGTGCCATCACGAGGGGCGGGCATCACCCGCCCCTTTTTCGTGCCCCTCCGCGGTGCCGCGGCCCGTCGCGAACCCGGGCACCGCGAACGGACCCGCGGCCCGCGCCCGCGCGCCTCGGGCGGCCTCGATCCTCTCGTGAGCAGCGACGTCCCGCGCGCACGCGCTCGTCCGCGCCAGCCCCGAGCTCGCACGCCTGCGCCCTTCCGGAAACGCGGACTCCCCGTCCGCATGACGCCGCCACAACCCGTTCGGCCGCAACCACTTGCGCTGGCCGATGGGCGTACCATGTACCGGCGTGCAGCTTCTGGCGGTGGTTGCGCACGTGGCGATCTTCGTCTCGCTCGGGCTCCGCGTCATCTGGCGGCGGCGGCCCGTCGGCGTCACGATCGCGTGGCTTGGCGTGATCATCCTCGCGCCCGTCCTGGGCGCCATCTCCTACTTCCTCTTCGGCGAGAGCCGCCTCGGCAACCGCATCGAGCGGCGGATGAGGGAGCTGCTCCCCGCCTACCGCGCGTGGCTCGGAAGGCCTCGCGAGGCGGCGGCGGAGTGGGGCGGGCTGCCCCCGGACCCCCGCGAGATCCACGAGCTCGGCGTGCGCACGGTCGGGATCCCGGCGCTCTGCGGCAACCGTCTCGTCCTCCACGCCGACTCGATCGAGGCGTTCCGCGCGATCATCGCGGACATCGAGGCCGCCCGCGAGAGCGTGCACATGGAGTTCTACATCTGGGAGCCCGGCGGCATGGCCGACGAAGTCGCGGCGGCCGTGCTCCGGGCGGCGAAGCGCGGCGTCGCGTGCCGCCTGCTCCTCGACTCGCTCGGGAGCGAGGACTTCCTCGAGAGCACCGTCGCGAGCCTGCTGCGCGAGGGAGGCGTGCGCGTCGTCGAGGCGCTCCCGGTGAGCCTCCTCAGGAGCTTCGTCGTGCGCGCCGACCACCGCACGCACCGGAAGATCGTCGTCGTGGACGGCAGGATCGGCTACACGGGGTCGCTCAACATCCTCGACCCGCGCGAGTTCAAGCTCTGGAAGGGCGTCGGGCAGTGGGTCGACGCGATGGCGCGCATCGAGGGGCCGGCGGTCGAGGCGCTCGCGATCACGTTCGTGGGGGACTGGGAGCTCGCGACCGACGAGGGGCTCGCCGCGATCGGCCGAACGGTGCGGGAGCCCGCGCGCGCCGGGACCGCGAACGTGCAGGTGATCCCCTCCGGCCCGGGCCACGCGCCCGAGGCGATCCACAAGCTCATCCTCACGACGATCTACTCCGCGAGACGGGAGCTCGTGCTCACGACCCCCTACTTCGTCCCGTCGGACGCGCTCCTCACCGCGATCGTCTCCGCCGCCGAGCGCGGCGTCGAGGTCACGGTCGTCCTCCCCGCGCACAACGACTCCATGCTCGTGCACCACGCGGGCCGCTCGACCTTCGACGAGCTCCTCGCCGCGGGCGTGAGGATCCGCGCCTTCGAGGCGGGCCTCCTGCACACGAAGAGCATCACGGTCGACGGCCACACGAGCGTCTTCGGCTCCGTGAACCTCGACATGCGGAGCTTCTACCTCAATTTCGAGATCTCGCTCTTCGTGTACGACCGCGACTTCACCGCGAGGCTGCGCGACCTCCAGATGGCGTACGTCGGCGGCTCGCGGCGGATCGATCCCGCGGAGTGGGCGAAGCGGCCCCTCCGCTTCCGCTTCGTCGAGAACGTGTTCCGGCTGCTCGGCCCGCTGCTGTAGATGGAGGGGGGCGCGGGGGGAGGGATCCGGTGTTATCCTTCGCGTCCCATGTTCGGCGGGATCGCCGCGCTCGGCGCGGACACGATCGTCTACGCGACCTTCGACGGCACGGTCGTCCTCCTCGACCTCGAGGGGCCCCTCGTCAAGGGGCAGTTCGCCGTCTACCCGAGCGGCCCCCCGCGGGTGCACCTGAGCGCCTGCGCGGTGGCGCGCGACGGGGCGATCCTCCTCGCGGATGCGCACCACCACCGCGTGCGGCGGTTCGCGCCCGATGGCCGGCAGCTCGCGCTCCTCGGGGCGCTCCACAACCCGGGCATCCCGCAGCAGGACATGGCGGGCGTGCTCGACGAGCCGTGCGCGGTCCTCCCGCTCGGCGACGAGATCCTCGTCGCGTGCGGCGGCCTCGACGAGGAGCACGGCGTCCAGGCGTTTCTGCCGGACGGCGCGTACCGGCGCTCCTTCCCCGCGCCCGCGGGCGGCTGGAAGCGCGCGCAGGGACTCGCGGAGGTGGAAGGCGCGATCTGGGTCGCGGAGACCGACGCAGGCACGATCCGCATTCATGCGCCCGACGGGACCCCGAAGGGAAGGGTGCCGCTCCACCCGGAGCTCCGCCGCCCCTTCCGCGTGAGGGCCGACGGCTACGGCGGCGCGTTCCTGCTCGTCGCGCCGGAGAGCGAGGAGAGCGAGCCCTTCGGCGTGGCGCGGATCTCGCGCGACGGGAGCTTCGACGGCTGGACGGTGCCCGCGGGGGAGGAGCCGGGGCAGGCGCTCGCGCCCTTCGACGTCGCGGTGCTGCCCGACGGGCGCTTCGTCGTCGCCGACCTGCCGTTCGGCCGCCCGCCCGAGGTGCGGCTCCAGCTCTTCTCGAGCGACGGGCGGCTGATCGAGACGGTCCTCGAGGACACGGCCGACCTCATCGCAGCGCAGCGGACCTGGTTCGAGGCGGTGCTCGCGCGCACCGGCCGCGACGCGCCGACGCTCTACGAGCAGGCGCGCGTGCACCACTACCACGCGGGCGCCACGCGCGAGCACCTGGAGCAGGCGCGCCGTCTCTACGAGGGCGCGATCGCGGCGGAGCCCGCGTTCCTCCTCGCGCGGCTCGGGCTCGGCACGCTGCTCCAGCGGGGGCTCGAGGAGCCCGCGCTCGCCGAGGTGCAGTACCGCGCGGCGATGGACGCGGGCGGCGCCCAAGGGGACCTGCTCGCGCGCATCGCCGAGTGCAAGCACGACGCCGGGGACCTCGACGGCGCGATCCGCCTGCTCCAGAAGGCGATCGAGTCCCTCCGCCCGCCGGAGGGCTACCACGACCTGGTCGAGGAGCTCGGCGACTACTACCTCGAGCGGGACCGCTGAACCCGGTGCGGCGGGAAGCCGCGCGGCGTGCGGATTCCGGTTCCCCCCCGGCCCCCCCTCCCTCCCGCTACTGGCACGTCCCGAAGGGCCGTGGTCTAATCCCGGGCTCCCATGGCACGAAAGAGCAAAGAGGCGCGCTCCTACGTCGTACTCGAGTGCACCGAGTCCGGCCAGCGCACCTACATGACCCAGAAGAACACGCGCAAGGGCTACAAGGTCGAGCTGAAGAAGTACAACCCGCTCCTGCGCAAGCACACGGTCTACAAGGAGAGGAAGAAGTAGACCGCACGGAGCTTGCCGCCCGGATCGAGCACAC
>JAKLKT010000285.1 GCA_023150495.1 Planctomycetota bacterium | reverse complement strand
GATCGGCGACGGCGGCGACTCCTTCGACCTCGCGGGCATCGACGACCACCGCTCGAAGGGGATGGCGGAGGGCCACGGCCCGGACCTCGCCCGCGCGGTCGAGGGGCGCGACGAGAAGAGGGAGCTCGTGCTCCTCGCGCACCAGCCGGTCGCGGTCCTCGAGGCGGCCGAGCACGGCGTCGGCCTCCAGCTCTCCGGCCACACGCACGGCGGCCAGATGTGGCCATTCCACTACCTCGTCTTCCTCTCGCAGCCCTACGTCTCGGGCCTCGTCAACCACAAGGGCACGATGCTCTACGTCAACCAGGGCACGGGGTTCTGGGGGCCGCCGATCCGCATCGGCACGTTCGCCGAGATCACCGAGGTGACGCTGCGAACCGCGTAGCCGCGCGCGCTCGCCGAGCCGGACCACGCGCACGTGCTCCTCGTGGAGCGCGACCAGCTCCCCGACCGTCGGAGGAGAGCCGGACCAGAGCGCCCAGAGGTACGTGGCCGTCCCGAGGGGCTCGTCCGCGGCGAAGTCCTCCCCGACCAGCCGGGCGCCGTCGGCGCCGACCCGCAGGCAGCAGGTCTTGCCGGCGCTTCCCCGCGCGAGCCGGCGCAGCAGGTGCGCGGCCTCCACCGGCTCGAAGCAGTCGTCGAGGAACTGCGCGAGGATCACGGGACCATCCTACGCGGATCCGCGGCGGGGGCGTCACCGCTCCGTAGCATCGATGGCCACGTCCGTGGCCGCCGCCGCCTGTCCCGCGGTTGGCCCGCGATCTGCTGGCCCACGCGGCATGAGACGATTCCCTTGGGTCCGGGGGGCGGCGTTCCTCCTTCTCTTGTGTGCCGGGGCGCGGGCGCAGGACCGGGCGTTCGCGCTCGCCGAGGCGTCGGTCGAGGCCGCCGCGGAGGACGGCACGCTGAGCCTGCTGCTCGCGCGCCGGGCCTTCGAGGTCGCGGACGGCGAGGAGACCAGGAGCGCGCTCTACGCCGCGCTCCTCCGCGCGCGGGAACGCGCGATCCTCAGGGGCCACGCGGGCGCCGTCGTCCGCGTGGACGTCTCGCCGGGCGGGGAGGCCGTCGCGACCGCGTCGGAGGACGGCACCGCGCGGATCTTCGACCTCGCGGGCAAGGAGATCGCGGTCCTCAGCGCGGGCGCGCCGGTCACGGACGTCCGCTTCCTCGGCGACGGCGTCCTCGTCGTCACCGCGGCGGAGATTGCCGTGTGGGACCGCGCCGGGAAGAAGCTCGCGACGTTCCCGAGGGCCCCCCTCGATGTCCAAGGACCGCTGCTCGCGCTCCGGCCGACGGCCGAGACCCTCCGTCTCGTGGACGGCAGCGGCAAGGTCGTCCGCGACCTGAAGGTGAAGGCGAGCGGGCCCGCCGCGGGCGAGTTCACGTTCTGGGCGGTCACGACGGACGGGCGGCTGCGCTGGTACGACGGGCGCGCCCGCGAGAAGTCGGTGGCGCCCGCGGCCGGCACTGCCGCCGCCGTCTTCTCCGCGGAGGGGACGGTCGCGACCTACGGCGGCAACGGGATCGCCGTCCAGCTCTGGTCGCCGCAGTGCAAGAAGATCGGCGAGCTGCTCCATGCGGGGCCGGTCGAGCGTGTCGCGATCTCCGCGGACGGCCAGCGCATCTTCACCGCGTCGGCGGACGGCAACTACGCGTTCTTCGGCGCGGACGGGAAGCGGCAGGCGCGCATGGCGAAGGCCGGGCCGTGCGCGTTCGCCGCGGTGGCCGAGGACGGCATGCGCGTCGTCACGCTCGACGACGGCGACCAGGTCACTCTGTGGACGTGGGACGGCGTGCCGACGGCGAAGCGGTTCCCGGGGATCGCGTCGGTCACCCCGAACGCCCGCTGCCTCGGCCTCATCCTCGACTTCAAGGACGGCACGCGCCGGTTCGTGCACTCGGGGCTCCTTGACGTCGCCTCGATGGACCTCGTCGGCGGCGCGCACTCGTTCAGCCGGTGGGGCGGGCCCTGGCTCCTCGTCGCGGACGGGGAGGGCCGGGCGGCGCTCCAGCACTGGTACGGCCCCGGGCCCGCGCACCTCCGCGGGCACTCGGGCGTGATCCTCCACGCGACCTTCTCCCTCGACAACTCCCTCGTCGTCACGGGATCGCGCGACGGCACCGCGCGCGTGTGGGACGTCGATCCGCCCGCGGTGCCGGTCCTCTACCACCCCGCCCTCGTGACCGGCATCGGCTACGAGGCGGGCCGGCTGCTCACGTGCTCGAAGGACATGCTCCACATCCGCGACGAGGGCGGGCACCCCCTGAAGGACCTCCAGCTCGTTTCGCCGCTCGTCTGGTGGGGCCACGGCGCGGGGCGCGTCGCGGTCTCCTGCAAGGACGAGCTTGCCGCCGTCCTCTTCGACCTCGACGGGAGGGAGCTCGCGCGGCTGAAGCACGACGGGGTCATGAACGGCGTCGAGGTCTCGCCGAAAGGCGACCTCATCGTGAGCTTCTCCGCCGACAAGGCGGCGAAGCTCTGGGACGGGCGCGGCAGGCAGTGCGCGAGGCTCGACCACCCCGCGGGCGTCGGCTCCGCGGCGTTCAGCGCCGACGGGCGCCTCGTCCTCACGACGGCGGACGACCGGCAGGCGCGCGTGTGGACGGCGCAGGGGAAGCTCCAGTCGACGTTCCCGATGCCGGAGGAGATCTGGTACTGCCTCTTCTCGCCGCGAGGGGACCGGATCGTCGGGATCCCCGTGAAGGACGCGGAGCCGCCGGTCTGGACGGCGGAGGGGAAGCTCGTGGCGCGGCTCGCGGGGCACGAGGGGCCGGTGCACGCCGCGGTCTTCTCGCCCGAGGGCGACGCGATCGTGACGGCGTCGAAGGACGGGACCGCGCGGCTCTGGGACGCGGACGGCCGCCCGGGGCCCGTGCTCGCGCACGGCGACGTCGTGCACAAGGGCGTGTTCCTGCCGGGCGGGAAGGGCGTCGTGACGACGTGCAAGGACGGCTCCGTGAGGCACTGGGACCGGGACGGCCGGCTGCTCGCGGTGATGCGGGGCCACGTGAAGTCCGTGTGGTTCGTCGAGTGCACGGCGGACGGCGGCACGATCGCGACGGCGTCGGAGGACACGACGGTGCGCCTCTGGCCGCTCCGCCGCGACGACCTCCTGCGGCTCGCGAAGGAGCGCTCCATCCGCGGCTTCACGCCCGAGGAGCACGACCGCTTCGGCCCGCTGCTCGAGCCTTCGAAGTAGCGGGCCCCGTTCGGGTATGCTCGGTCGAGGAGCTGCCCCAGGATGCGTCGTTTCCTGCCCCTCTTCCTGCTCCTCGCCGCCGCCTGCGGGCGCGGCGAGGCGCGGCCCCCCGGGGTCGGGTTCCCCCCGCCCCTCCCCTTCGCCGACGTGACCGCGGAATGCGGCGTGGACTTCGTCCACTCCTTCGGCGACTCGAACATGAACACGATCGTCGAGAGCGCGGGCGTCGGCGTCACGCTCCTCGACTACGACGGCGACGGCCGGCTCGACATCTACGCCGTGAACGGCGCGCACGTGCCGGGCGTGAGCGAGGGGCCGCCGCCCGCGGCGCCGCCGCGGAACCGGCTCTTCCGGAACGTCGGGGGACTCCGGTTCGAGGACGTCACGGACGCGGCGGGCGTCGGCGACGGCGGATACGGCATGGGCGCCGCCGCCGCGGACTACGACAACGACGGCGACACGGACCTCTACGTCGCGAATTTCGGGAGGAACGTCCTCTACCGGAACGACGGCGGGAAGTTCCGCGACGTGACCGGCGAGGCCGGCGTCGGCGACGCGCGGTTCACGGTGCCCGCGCTCTTCGCGGACTTCGACGGAGACGGGCTCCTCGATCTCTACTGCGGCAACTACCTGACGTACGACGCCTCGATTCCCGCGCCCGAGGGCTACCCGTTCCCGAGCCCGCTCGCGTACCCCGGCGAGCCGGACGCGCTCTACAGGAACCTCGGCAACGGCAGGTTCGAGGACGTGTCGGAGGCGTCCGGGCTCGCGGATCCGAAGCTCCACAGCATGGGCGCGGGCGCCGCGGACTTCGACGGCGACGGCAGGATCGACCTCTTCGTCGCGGGCGACGGGATGAAGAACAAGCTCTACCGGAACCTCGGCGGGATGAGGTTCGTCGACGTGGCCGCGGAGGCCGACGTCGCGCTCGGCGCGGACGGCCTCGAGCGCGCGTCGATGGGGGTCGAGGTGGTCGACCTCGACGGCGACGGGAAGATCGACATCCTCACGCCCGACTTCGACGAGGGCTCGATCTACATGAATCGCGGAGGATGGCGCTTCGCCGACGAGGCGACGCGGTGGGGCGTGGGGGAGGTGCTGAAGCCGCTCGTGACGTGGTCGCAGATCGCGTTCGACGCGGACCACGACGGGCTCCTCGACCTTCTCTGCACGACGGGCTCGGCGTTCAAGCTCGAGGGGTACGGGGACGTGATCTTCCGCGGGATCGACGGCGCGCGGATGAGGGACGTGTCGGGGGCTTCGGGGGCCTACTTCCTCGAGCAGCTCTGCTGCCGCGGGGCGGCGCTGGGCGACCTCGACGGCGACGGGGACGTGGACGCCGTGGTGCAGGTGCTCGGCGGCCGGATGCGGGTGCTACGGAACGACGCGCCGCGCGGCGGCCACTGGCTCGCCGTGAGGCTCCGCGGGACGGCGTCGAACCGGGACGGGATCGGCGCGCGCGTGGAGGTGACGGCGGGCGGCCGCACCGCGACGCGGGTCGCGAAGACGTCGGCGGGCTACCTGTCGCAGGACGGCCCGCTGCTCCACTTCGGCCTCGGCGCGGCGACGAAGGCACGGGTGG
>JAKLKT010000284.1 GCA_023150495.1 Planctomycetota bacterium | reverse complement strand
CGCCGCGCCCCGACCGAGGAGGTGCTTCGCGCGACGCTCATCGCCGGCTCGGGGATCGACGGCAACGCCGACCGCGGCGGCCGCCGGCAGGTGACGATCCTCTCCGCGGATCGGTGGGCGGAGATCATGGCCGAGGTCGGCGCCGGCCTCGATCCGGGCGCGCGCCGCGCGAACCTCCTCGTCTCCGGGATCGACCTCGCGGAGAGTCGCGGGCGGATCCTCCGCGTGGGGCCCTGCGAGCTGCGGGTCCGAGGCGAGACGCGCCCCTGCGAGCGGATGGACGAGGCGCTGCCGGGGCTCCGCGAGGCCATGCGGGCGCGTTGGGGCGGCGGCGTCTTCGCGGAGGTCGTCACGGGCGGGGAGATCGCCGCCGGCGACGCCATCGCGTGGGCAGGCGCCACGGACTGAGGCACCTTCCCCCTCCCGGAACCCACCCCCTTCCCCTGTCGGAGCGGATCGTCTCCTCCTGAGACACGGCCCCCGTTTGCCTTCCCCGCGCGGAGTGGGACTCTTCCCCTGGCGCATCGGGCCGGGGCCCGGCGCGCTGGGGAATTTGAGGGTCTCCTCCAAGGAGTTGCAACATGAGAGGTTTCCGGAGGGCTGAGGAGCGTGGCACGATCCTCCTGATCGTCGTGTTCCTCGCCACCGCCATCGCCGGGCTTGCTGCCCTGAGCTCGGGGCGCGTCGTGACGGAGTCGCGCCACCAGACCGTGCTCGAGCAGGAGTCCCGCGCGTACAACGAGGCTTACGCGAAGATCCAGATGGCGCTCAACGTGGTCAACACGAGCGCCTACAACGACGAGAACCAGAACATCGAGCTGCTCGATGCGATCGGGGGCAAGCATGGCGGCACCGTCGCCGGCGAGGCCCCGCCCGAGGAGGAGTGGCTCCTGGATCCCGAGGGCGTCCTCCACGGCAAGATCGAGGGCACCGACGTGCGCGTCTACCGCGCGCGCGAGTACATCAAGCGCCTCGCCCAGCTGAAGGGGACCGAGGTCGACGAGGTCGATCCGCTCGGGCTCTCGCAGAGCTACTACGTGCTCGAGGCCGAGGGCCGTGCCGGGGACACGACGCGCCTGCTGTCCGCGCTCGTGCGCGAGAACGAGCCGTTCAGCTCGTTCGTGTTCTTCCAGAACCGGCACACGCTGGGCGTGTCGGGTGCGCCGCGCGGGCTCATCCACTCGAACGACTCGCTCGCCTTCTACTTCCCGAACGGCAACTACGTGGACTCGGTCTCCGCGGTGAACGGCTTCAGGTACGAGGCAGGCGCCAACTCCGGAAATACGAACATCGCCACGGGCAACCCCGAGGCGCAGCAGATCAGCCTCGACGAGGTCAACTTCGAGGAGCTCGCCACGAAGGCCACGACGTTCCGCGGGGAGCCTGGCCTCGACGCCGAGATCCAGCTCTTCGGGAACGGCACGGCGCGCATCCGGCAGTACACGCCGCCCCGCTACGACACGGTCACGAGGACATCGACCACGCAGATCCTCACGGGCTACACGGCGCAGACCGTCACGCAGTCGCAGCAGGTGCAGGTGGGGACGAGGCAGGAGGCGCGCACGCGCCAGGTCGTGAGCGGCTACACGACGGAGACCTACACGGTCACCGTGCCGGTCTACCAGACGCAGACCGTCACGCGGACGCGGACGGACCCGGTCTACGAGAACCGGACGGTCGAGCGCACGCGGCAGGTCCCGGTCTACACGACGGTCACGACCACGTGCACGCGCCAGGTGCGAGTCTTCGTCCCCTACGACGACGGCGCAGGCGGCGGCACGGCCGTCGGCGGCGGCGGCACGGGTCTCGCCGGCGAGTACAGGTGGGTCGACGAGCAGTACCCCTGCCAGCAGCAGGTCATCAGCGGCTACACGACCGAGACCTACACGACGACCGAGCGCGTGCAGGTGGGCACGACGACCACGACCTACACAGAGAACGTGCAGGTGCAGGTCGGGACGACGACCGAGACGCGCACGCGCCAGGTCCCCGTCTACACGACTGAGACCTACTACGTGGACGTCCCCATCTACGAGACGCAGCAGGTGCAGGTCCAGGTGCAGGTCCCCACGTATGAGACCGTGACGAACACGTGGACCGAGAAGGTCTACGTGGCGCCGGTGCTCATGGGCACGACGACGGTCAACCTCGGCGAGACGGCCAACACGATCTTCATCGACGGCCGCATCACGCGGCTCGCGGGCGACCTCAACGGCCGCCTCACGATCGTCGGCAACGAGAAGGTGCGCGTGACCGGCAACCTCCGCTACGTGGACGACGCGGGCCAGACCGCGATGCTCAACGGCGGGGACTACACGAAGCCGTACCAGCGGAACGAGAACTACAAGGGCAACAGCGTCCTCGGCATCATTGCGCGCGACGACCTCCTTCTGACGAACGGCATGCCCACCCAGGCCGAGGTCAACGCCACGATGCTCTCGGCCGCCGGGCGCGTTGGCATCGACGGCTTCCAGATCGACCCGAGCGGCGAGCCGATCAAGGACCCGTACTACGGGCTCTCGGCCGCGGAGAGGGAGCGCGAGCAGGCCTACGACCAGACGAGCTACAGGTCGTCCTCGTACAAGAAGGAGTCGCTGCGGCGTCTCGGCGGGATCGTCTCCAACGACCGCATCCTCGAGACGTACATCAAGCCCCGGAGCGACGGCACGTCGGCCGTCGACGCGGGGTTCAAGCGCGGCAACATGCGCTTCGACTTCAACCTGCTCTTCAACCCTCCGCCGAACTTCGTCAACGTCCCGCGGCCGGTCGCGATCTCGATCGCCCCGGTGTACTTCGTGCGCGGCGGCCAGGACGAGTAGGCTTCGAAACGACATCCACGGGGGCGGGCGGCCGGACTGGCCGCCCGCTCCGTTTTCCGGCGGGGCCAGGGGGGAAGGCGGGGGAAGGGGGGCGTGCTACGCTTCTCGCGATTGAGCCGTGAACTCGCCTTCGCCCTCGCCGCCGCGCGCGAGGCCGGCGCCGCCGCGCTCGAGTGGTTCGGGAGCGAGCGCCTGGGCGTCGCGACGAAGACGGACGGCACGCCCGTCACGGTCGCCGACCGCGAGGCGGAGCGGCTGCTGGTGGATCGGATCCGCGGGACGTTCCCCGACGACGGCATCCTCGGCGAGGAGTCGGGGGAGCGGCACGGCACGAGCGGCCGGCGCTGGATCCTCGACCCGATCGACGGGACGAAGTCGTTCGTGCACGGTGTGCCGCTCTTCGGGACGCTCGTCGCGCTCGAGGCACAGGGTGCCGCCGTGCTCGGCGTGGTCTGCCTGCCCGCGCTGGGTGAGGCGGTCTTCGCCGCGCGCGGCGAGGGCGCCTGGTGGGCGCGCGGCCCCGGCGGGAGCGAGACGACATCGCGCGCCCGCGTGTCCGCGGTCGACCGGCTCGACAAGGCGCTCTTCTGCACGACGTCGCCGCGCGGCTTCGAGCGGAGCGGCCACACGGGTTTCTACCAGCGCGTGCGCCAGCGGGTGGCGATCGAGCGGGGCTGGAGCGACTGCTACGGCCACGTGCTCGTCGCGACGGGCCGCGCCGAGATCATGCTCGATCCGGTCATGGCCGTCTGGGACTGCGCCGCGCTGCTGCCGATCGTCGAGGAGGCGGGCGGCCGGTTCACGGACTTCGCCGGCACGCCCACGCACGACGGCGGCAGCGCGATCTCCACGAACCTCGCGCTTGCGGACGAGGTGCGTGCGCTCGCGCGGGGGTGAAGGCCCCGCGCCGCGTGCCCCCGCCGCCGCGCCCGTTCTCAGCGCTGCTCGCTCGGCGCCTTCGCCAGGTCCACCGTCGCCTCGCCGGCGTCCGTGAGCTCGATCGGGTAGGTGCGCCCCTTGCCCTCCTGGTTGAGGGTCGTGGCCGTGATCGCGGAGATATCCGGCGGTAGGCCTCGCAGCACGACGCGACCGTCGTCGCCGCCCTCGGCCCATGGCACGCGAAAACCCCTGGCGCCGACGCGGAACCCGCGCAGCTGCACCTTTGCGCCAGGGACAGGGTTGCCCTCCTGGAGAACGAGGATCGTGAAGGACCTGCCGACGCGGTCGGGGAGCACCGACAGATTCAGGTCCTCGCCCTCGACCACGTTCACCTCCTGCCGCGAGTAGAGGTCGCCCGCCGTCACGTGCAGCGTGTAGCGTCCCGTCGGGACCCGCTCGACGACCGGGGAGCGGTCGCCCTTCCGTACCTTGCGCCCCATGAGGAAGTCGCCCTCGGCGACGAGGGCGACGATGGCGTCCTCCCCCGTGTCGGCCACCTCGATGACGAGGCTCTGCTTCGGCTTCGGCGGGCGCGGCTCGGGCTCGGCGAACGCGGGGATCTTCACGACCATGTCCCGCCCGGTCGTCCGGAACACCCCGTTGGCGACGGACCGGTCGTCCCCGTCGATCACGGTGTACACGCCCTCCCCGACGGGAAAGCCCAGCACGCGGGCGTGTCCCTGCGCGTCGAGCATGAGATCGCCGACCACCACGGACTGTGCGAAGCCGGGCGGATCCCCGTTGACCGCGGCGGTCAGCTTGAAGGGCACCTTGCCCGCCATGCTCTCCGCCTCGAAGAGGACCAGCCCGGGGAGCGGCGCGAGCGTGCCGACGTCCTTCGTGCCCCGCTCGGGCGGCTCCGTCTCGTGCTGGATGATCTGCTGCACGCCGTCGGCCGCGACCCAGGCCTTCAGCATCCGGGTCGCGGGGCCGGCGAGGGCGGGAGTCACGAAGCGACCGTCCTCGTCCGTGCGGGCGCGCGCCTCGTCCATCCAGCCGACGACCGGGGGCTTGGTCGACTTGGTGTAG
>JAKLKT010000283.1:4814-8241 GCA_023150495.1 Planctomycetota bacterium | reverse complement strand
GACGGCGGCGGAGAAGGTCGAGCTGCTCGGCCGTGCCGCGGCGGAGGGGTGGATCCTCTTCCTCGAGCACGACGCGAGGTCCGCGGCCATCCGCGTCCGCCGCGGCGCAAAGGACTTCGAGCTGCTGGAGGGGGTCGCGTTCTGATGCGCGACCGCGAGGAGGTCAACTGATGTCGATTCCCGAGGAAGCCCTCCGGAAGGCGCTTTCGGGCCTCTTGCGGCCGGAGCAGGTCGCGGAGATGAAGGAGAAGAGCGGCAAGGTCCTCGTGACCGTCGCCGTGGACGTCCCGATGGGCGAGAAGCCCGCCTTCGCCGACCAGGTGAAGACGAGGCTCAAGGGCATCGCCGGCGTGAAGGACGTCTTCGTCTCCTTCGCCCCGCCGGCGAAGCCCGCGGCGCCGCCTGTGCCGACCAACCCCCTGCCCGGCGTGAAGCACGTGATCGCGGTCGGTGCCGGAAAGGGCGGCGTCGGGAAATCGACCGTCGCCGTCAACCTCGCGATCGCGCTCGCGCAGGAGGGGATGAAGGTCGGCCTCCTCGACGCCGACATCTACGGCCCCTCCGCCGCGATCATGACCGGGACCTCCGAGCACAAGGCGCAGGGCGACGCGCACCAGCGCGTGGTCCCGGCCGTGAAGCACGGGATCCGGATCATCTCGATGGCCTTCCTCCTGCCGAAGGACCAGTCCGCGGTCGTCTGGCGCGGCCCGATGGTCGGGAAGATGGTCACGCAGCTCCTCACGGGCGTGGCCTGGGGCGAGCTCGACTACCTCGTCGTCGACCTGCCGCCCGGCACGGGCGACGCGGTGCTCTCGCTCAGCCAGAGCGTGCCGCTCTCGGGCGCGGTCGTCGTCACGACGCCGCAGGACGTGGCGCTCCTCGACGTGCTGAAGGCGATCGAGATGTTCCGGGCGGTGAAGGTCCCGGTCCTCGGCGTGGTCGAGAACATGGCGGGGTTCACTTGCCCGAAGTGCGGGACGTTGACCCCGATCTTCCTCGAGGGGGCGGGCAAGAAGGCCGCGGAGCGGTTCGACATCCCGCTCCTCGGGACGCTGCCGCTCGACGCGGCGGTGCCGCCGGGCGGGGACCGCGGATCGCCGATCGTCGTCGAGGCGCCGAAAGGCGGGACCGCGAAGGCGTTCCGGGAGATCGCGAAGGGGGTGAGCCGGAGGGTCGAGGAGATCGCGCGCGAGGGGCCGGGTCCGTTCAGCATGGAGTGGTCCTCGGGCGCGTGAGCTCCCCCCTTCCCCCCCGCCCCTGCCCCCCGCCGGTCCGGAATCAGGACTTGCACCGGGACGGTATGATATGGGACATAGTCGGTCCTATATAGGCAAGCCATGCTCAGGATCACGAAGCAGTCGGACTACGGCATCGTCCTCATGACGCTCTTTCTGGGCGACGGGCGGGAGCGCGTCCACAGCACGCGCGACCTGGCGCGGCTCGCGAAGCTGCCGCTCCCGACCGTGAGCAAGATCCTGAAGGCGCTCGCCCGCGCCGGGCTGCTCGGGAGCCATCGCGGGGTGAAGGGCGGCTACCGGCTCGCGCGGGATCCCGCAGAGATCTCCGTCGAGGAGATCATCCGCGCCCTCGAGGGGCCGATCGCGATCACGGAGTGCGTCGAGGCGGGAAGCGACTGCGAGATCGAGGGCAGCTGCCCGGTCCGGACGAACTGGCAGCGGATCAACGACTCGGTCCGGGATGCGCTCGCCGCGATCCGGCTGTCGGAGATGGCCTCGGGCGTGTCCTTCGGCGGCCCGCCGGGGCGGAACGGGCGGCCGGTCGCCGCGCCGCGGGAGATCGAAGCGTCATGAGAGAGGCGAAGAAGTCGACCGAGGACACGATCCAGGAGCGGATCTCCCAGGAGTACAAGTGGGGGTTCGTCACGGACGTCGAGGCGGACACCGCCCCGCCGGGCCTCAACGAGGAGATCATCCGGTTCATCTCCGTGAAGAAGGAGGAGCCGGAGTGGATGCTCGAGTGGCGGCTCAAGGCCTACCGCGGCTGGCTCCGGATGAAGGAGCCGCGCTGGCCGCACGTGAAGTACCCCCCGATCGACTATCAGGCGTCGATCTACTACTCGGCGCCGAGGTCCGCGGAGCGGCCGAAGAGCCTGGACGAGGTCGATCCCGCGCTGCTCGAGACCTACAAGAAGCTCGGGATCCCGCTCACGGAGCAGAAGCTCCTCGCCGGCGTCGCCGTGGACGCGGTCTTCGACAGCGTCTCGGTGGCGACGACGTTCAAGGAGAAGCTCACGAGCCTCGGGATCATCTTCTGCTCGTTCGGGGAGGCGATCCGCGAGCACCCTGAGCTCGTGAGGAAGTACATGGGCTCGGTCGTGCCCATGAACGACAACTACTTCGCGGCCTTGAACAGCGCGGTCTTCACGGACGGCTCGTTCGTCTACGTGCCGAAGGGCGTGCGCTGCCCGATGGAGCTCTCGACCTACTTCCGGATCAACGCCGCGAAGACGGGCCAGTTCGAGCGCACCCTCATCATCGCGGACGAGGGCGCGTACGTGAGCTATCTCGAGGGGTGCACCGCCCCGATGCGCGACGAGAACCAGCTCCACGCGGCGGTCGTCGAGCTCGTCGCGCTCGAGCGCGGCGAGATCAAGTACTCGACCGTCCAGAACTGGTACCCGGGCGACAAGGAGGGCAAGGGCGGGATCTACAACTTCGTGACGAAGCGCGGCGCCTGCCGCGGCGCGAGGTCGAAGATCAGCTGGACGCAGGTCGAGACGGGCTCCGCGATCACGTGGAAGTACCCGAGCTGCATCCTCCAGGGCGACGGCTCGATCGGCGAGTTCTACTCGGTCGCGCTCACGAACAACTACCAGCAGGCCGACACCGGCACGAAGATGATCCACCTCGGGAAGAACACGAAGTCCACGATCGTCTCGAAGGGCATCTCGGCCGGTCGCGGCCAGAACACCTACCGCGGCCTCGTGAAGGTGATGCCGGGCGCCGAGAACGCGCGCAACTACTCGCAGTGCGACTCGATGCTCATCGGCGACAGGTGCGGCGCGCACACGTTCCCCTACATCGAGGTGCGCAACAGGACCGCGCAGGTGGAGCACGAGGCGACCACGAGCAAGATCGGCGAGGACCAGATCTTCTACTGCCAGCAGCGCGGCATCTCCGAGGAGGACGCCGTCTCGATGATCGTCAACGGGTTCTGCAAGGAGGTCTTCCGCGAGCTGCCCATGGAGTTCGCCGTCGAGGCCCAGAAGCTCCTCGGCGTGAGCCTCGAGGGAAGCGTCGGCTAGGAATCAACGATGAAGAACGCGAACAAGCCCCTGCTCGAGATCAGGAACCTCCACGCGCGGGTCGAGGAGAAGCCGATCCTCAACGGGATCGACCTCGTCATCCGCCCCGGCGAGGTGCACGCGATCATGGGGCCCAACGGCTCCGGCAAGTCCACGCTCGCG
>JAKLKT010000283.1:0-4799 GCA_023150495.1 Planctomycetota bacterium | reverse complement strand
CGGACGGCACGGTCACGTTCCTCGGGAAGGACCTCCTCGAGCTCGAGCCCGACGAGCGCGCGGGCGAGGGCGTCTTCCTCGCCTTCCAGTACCCGGTCGAGATCCCGGGCGTGAACAACAGCTACTTCCTCCGCGCCGGGCTCAACGCGATCCGCCAGTACCGCGGCATGGAGCCGCTCGACGCCGTCGACTTCCTGAAGCTCGCGAAGGAGAAGGCGCGGAAGCTCGACGTGGACGAGGCCTTCCTCTCCCGCGCCGTCAACACCGGGTTCTCCGGCGGCGAGAAGAAGAGGAACGAGATCTTCCAGATGGCCGTCCTCGAGCCGCGGCTCGCCGTTCTCGACGAGACCGACAGCGGCCTCGACATCGACGCGCTGAAGACGGTCGCGCAGGGCGTCAACGCGCTCCGCT
Source organism: Planctomycetota bacterium (assembly GCA_023150495.1). GTDB lineage: Bacteria > Planctomycetota > PLA2 > PLA2 > PLA2 > PLA2. The sequence goes on along the minus strand of JAKLKT010000283.1, from coordinate 4,388 downwards.
CGCCCGAGCGCGGGTTCCTCGTGATCACGCACTACCAGCGCCTCCTGAACCACATCGTGCCCGACTTCGTCCACGTGCTCGACAAGGGGCGGATCGTCCGCTCCGGCGGCAAGGAGCTCGCGCTCGAGCTCGAGGAGAAGGGCTACTCCTGGCTCGAGAAGGAGCCCGCGGGGGCGCGATGAACGCCGTCGACGCCTTCCGCAAGGACTTCGAGGAGCTCGACCGCGCCGGCGGCCCGCTCAAGGAGCTGCGCCGCGCGGGCTGGGAGCGCTTCAAGGGCCTGCCGACGACGGGCGAGGAGGCGTGGCGGTTCACCGACCTCGCCCCGCTCGCGCGCCGGCCGTTCGCGCACGGCCGCCCCTCGGCGAACGGGGTCAAGTCGGCGCCCTCCCTCGCGCCGGGGCTCGTCTTCGTCGACGGCCACTACCGGAAGGACCTCTCGGTCCTGCCGGAGGGCGTCCACGTGTCGAGCCTCGCCGCGGCGCTCCGCGAGGATCCCCGTCTGCTGGAGGGTGTGGGGGCTCCGGGGGAGGGGGAACCCTTCGTCGCGCTCAACACGGCCTTCCTCGAGGACGGCGCCTTCCTGCGCGTCGCGAAGGGGTCCCGCCTCCCCGCGCCCCTCCACCTCCTCTTCGTCGGGACGACGAAGGCGGCGCACCCGCGCAACCTCTACCTGGTCGAGGAGGGCGCGGAGGCCACGGTCGTCGAGACCTACGCGAGCGCGGGCGAGGCGCCGCACCTGACGAACGCCGTGAGCGACATCCGCGTCGCGCGCGGCGGGTCGCTCTCGCACTACCGCCTCCAGATCGAGGGGGAGTCGTTCCACTTCGGCGCCGTCCGGGCGCGGATCGGCAGGGACGCCCGGTTCGTCTCGCACAACGTCGCCTCCGGCGGCGCGCTCACGCGCAACGAGATCACGGGCTCGCTCGACGGCGAGGGCGCGCACTGCACCCTCAACGGGCTCTACGTGATCCGCGGCACGCAGCACGTGGACAACTACACGAGGCTCGAGCACCGGATGCCCAACTGCGAGAGCCACGAGCTCTACAAGGGGGTCCTCGACGGCCGCGCGTCGGGCGTCTTCACGGGCAGGATCCACGTCTTCCCGGACGCGCAGAAGACCGACGCCTACCAGGCGAGCGCGAACCTGCTCCTCACCGACACGGCGACCGTGGACGCGCAGCCGCAGCTCGAGATCTACGCGGACGACGTGAAGTGCTCGCACGGCTCGACCGTGGGCCAGCTCGACAAGGACGCGCTCTTCTACCTGCGCTCGCGCGGGCTGCCGGACGCGGCCGCGCGGCACGTGCTCGTGCGCGCGTTCGCGGGCGACGTGGCGGACCGGATCGGGATCCCGGCCGTCCGCGAGCGCGTGGACCGGATCCTCTCGGAGCGGCTCGGGGGGTAGCCATGCACCGGACGCTCGCCCGCCCCGCGTTCGACGTCGAGACGGTCCGGAAGGACTTCCCGATCCTCCAGGGGCACGTCTGGTGCAAGCCGCTCGTCTACCTCGACAACGCCGCGACGTCGCAGAAGCCGCGCGCGGTGCTCGAGGCCGTCGACCGCTACTACCGGGAGCACAACAGCAACGTCCACCGCGGCGTCCACTGGCTCTCCGGCGCGGCGACGAAGGACTACGAGGGCGCGCGCGACAAGGTGCGCGCGTGGCTCAACGCGGCCGGGCGCGAGGAGATCGTCTTCACGCGGGGCACGACCGAGTCGATCAACCTCGTCGCGCGGAGCTTCCTGCGCCCGAGGCTGAAGCCGGGCGACGAGGTGCTCGTCACGGAGATGGAGCACCACAGCAACATCGTGCCGTGGCAGATCGTCTGCGGCGAGGCGGGCGCGAAGCTCTCCGTCGTGCCGATCGACGACCGGGGCGAGCTCCTCTTCGACGAGAAGCTGCTCACGCCGAGGACGCGACTCTTCGCGTTCGTGCACGCCTCGAACGCGCTCGGCACGCTGAACCCGGCGAAGGACCTCGTGCGCGCGGCGCGGGCCCGCGGGATCCCGACGCTCGTCGACGGCGCGCAGGCCGTGCCGCACATGCGCGTGGACGTCAGGGACCTCGGCTGCGACTTCTACGCCTTCTCGGGCCACAAGCTCTTCGGGCCGACGGGGATCGGCGTCCTCTACGGCCGGAAGGAGCTGCTCGACGCGATGCCGCCGTACCAGGGCGGCGGCGAGATGATCAGGCGCGTGACGTTCGAGAAGACGACATGGAACGACATCCCGTACAAGTTCGAGGCGGGCACGCCCGACATCGCGGGCGCGGTCGGCCTCGGCGCGGCGCTCGACTACCTCGGCGCGCTCGACGCCGAGGCGCTCCACGACCACGAGGCGACGCTCCTCGCCCGCGCGACCGAGGCGCTCTCGGCGGTGCGCGGCTTGAGGATCCTCGGGACAGCGAGGCGGAAGGTGTCGCTCGTCACGTTCGACCTCGAGGGCGTCCATCCGCACGACATCGGGCAGATCCTCGACCAGGAGGGCGTCGCGGTGCGCACGGGCCACCACTGCGCGCAGCCGGTCATGGATCGCTTCGGCGTGCCGGCGACGGCGCGCGCTTCCTTCGCCTTCTACAACACGCTCGCCGAGGTCGACGCGCTGGTCGCGGCCCTCGGCAAGGTCCGGGAGCTCTTCGCTTGAGCGACGAGCTGCGCGAGCTCTACCAGGAGCTGATCCTCGACCACAACAAGAAGCCGCGCAACCGCCGCGTGATGGCGGACGCGACGGCCGACGCGGACGGGTATAACCCGCTCTGCGGCGACAAGATCCACGTCTTCGTGAAGGTCGAGGGCGGCCGGATCGCCGACGTCTCGTTCGACGGGATCGGCTGCGCGATCTCGACCGCGTCCGCCTCGCTGATGACGACTTCCCTCAAGGGGAAGACGCTCGCCGAGGCGCGCGAGATCTTCGAGCGCTTCCACGAGATGGTGACCGGCGAGCCCGGCGCGCCCGTGGACGGGGAGGCGCTCGGCAAGCTCGCGGTCTTCCAGGGCGTGTGCGAGTTCCCGGTGCGGGTGAAGTGCGCGACGCTCGCGTGGCACACGCTGAAGGCCGCGATCGACCGGTCGCAGGACAGGGTCACGACGGAGTAGACGATGACGGAGCCGGCGGCAGGGGGTGAGGGGGCGCGGGGGAGCGGGGGCGAGGCGAAGCCCGGGACGGCGGCCGACGAGAAGCCCGGGACGCGCGACCTCGTGATCGAGGCGATCCGCAGCTGCTTCGACCCGGAGATCCCCGTGAACATCTACGACCTGGGCCTCGTGTACGAGGTGAGGGTCGAGGGCACCCACGCGTACGTGAAGATGACGCTGACGTCGCCGGCATGCCCGGTGGCGGGGACGTTGCCGCTCGAGGTGAAGAACCGGGTGGAGATGGTCGAGGGCATCGACACGGCGGAGATCGACCTCGTGTGGGACCCGCCCTGGACCCCCGCCAAGCTCAGCGAAGCCGCCCGCCTCCAGCTCGGGATGTAGCTGATCTTTTCCGGGTGCGACACCCCTCAAGTCCATTCCTGACAACGGGTTGCGGCTGCCGGGTGCGGCACGCGTGCCGCAGTTTGCCTGCGTCCGGCGGGCCGCTGCGCGCTCCGACACGCCCGCGGGGACTCCGCCGAGGTGCCCGAGCGCCCGCACGTGCGTGAGACCCCGGACCTGCAGCACCGCGAGCAGGAGCCGGAGCGCGATCCAGGGCGCGAACGCGGTCCTTGCCTTCGTCCGGAACCACCGGACGGGGACCAACCAAGACGCGCCACGCCCACGCGATCCGCGCCTTCGGGAAGCGGAAGTGCGGCTCCCGGCTCCGCGTGACGGGACATCCGCGCGCGGGTCGATGTCGGCCTCCCTCCCCGGAGCCCCTCCCCATCGCCGGGAACACCCTGCGCCCCCGTGGGAGAGTAGAGGAGATGACACCGACCGACGCCGACCTCGTGCGGCGCTACATCGAACGCCGCGAGGAGGGCGCGTTCCGCTCGCTCCTCGAGCGCCACGCGGCGCCTGCGCTCCGGACCGCGCACCGGATCACCGGCGACCTCGCCGCCGCCGAGGACGCCGTCCAGGAGACCTTCCTCGCCGTGATGCGCGGCCTCTCCCGCTTCGACGCGAGGCGGTCGTTCCGCGCGTGGACGGTCGGGATCGCGATCAAGTGCGCCACGAGGCAGGTCCGCGAGCGCGTCCGCACGCGGCGGCGCGAGGAGAACCGACCGATGGAGACGCCGCAGCAGCCCACGCCGCACGAGAGCGCCGAGCGCCGGGAGATCGACGCGCTCCTCGGAGCCGCGCTGGACGGCCTCCCCGCGCCGCGCCGCATCGCGCTCCACCTGCACTACCGCGAGGGGCTCTCGCTCGCCGAGGTCGCGCAGGCGCTCGGCATCTCCGCGGGCACCG
>JAKLKT010000282.1 GCA_023150495.1 Planctomycetota bacterium | reverse complement strand
GAGGCGCTGCTCGAGCGCGAGTGCTCCGCGTGCCACACGGACCACGAGGGGCGGCACGCGCCACGCGCGATCCGCGAGTTCCGGCACGACCTCCTGCGCGAGGACGTGCGCCGCGAGTGCGCGGGCTGCCACGTCCCGCCGGCGGACCGGAATCACCCGGGCATCCGCGGCGAGTGCGCCGCGTGCCACCGCACGGAGGGGTGGAAGCCCTCGACCTTCGACCACGGGGCGTCGTTCCGCTTCGACCGCAACCATCCGCCGGACTGCGCGACCTGCCATCCCGCGGGCCTCGAGGAGTACACGTGCTACGGCTGCCACGAGCACGGGCGGGACGAGGTGGCGCGGAAGCACGTGGAGGAGGGGATCACGGGCTTCGAGGCGTGCGCGGAATGCCACCGGAGCGGCGACGAGGACGATGTGGAGGGGGGCCGGGGGGAGGAGGACGGCGGCCGTCGCCGCGGCCGCGGCCGGTAGCGCCCCCTTGCCCCCCCAAGAGACGGCTTTCGCAGCCTCAGTTCCCGAGGTAACGGGCGAGGAAGGAGTCGCCGGCCTTGCCCCCGCAGATCACGTAGTCCCCGTCGGCATCCACGACGAAGTCGAAGATGCTCTCATGATCGCTGTCCCCGTCCGTCGTGAGGTCACTGATCCCGTCGCCAGCGTAGGTCGTGTCGAGGTCGCCATCGGCGTCGAGGCGAAGCGTGAATCCGTCACCCGTCACGGGCACCGTCTGGCCGCCCGCCGCGATGCTCCCGCCGGATAGGACCGCGAGCCCGCGCACCGCGTCGTCCCCCGAGAGGCCGGTCTCGAACCAGCCGCTCGCGGCGAAGCCCGTGTCGAGGGCCCCGTCCTCGTCGAAGCGGGCGATGACGCCGTCGCCCGCGATCCCGGACGCGAAGAGGATCCGATCCTGCCCGTCCACCGCGATCGACGGGGAGACCGAGAGGCCCGCGTTGATCACGATGGTGCCGCCGCTTCCGAAAGACGTGTCGAGGCTCCCGTTCGTGTTGTACCGACGCACGAATCCCGAATCCAGCGCCGTGCCCACGCTTCCCGCGACCACGATCTTGCCGTCCGATTGCAGCGCGACGCCGTTCAGGCCGAGCAGGTCCTCGTCCGCCGTGTAGTTGTCGACGACGATCCCGCCCGTGCCGAACGTCGTGTCGAGCACCCCGCTCGCCTGGTAGCGCAGGAGGAGGACCGCGTTGTTCGCGCTCTTGCCCTTCGAGCCCGCGACTCTCGCGCTCCCGGCCACGACGATCTTGCCGTCCGACTGGACGGCCAGCCCCCGCGCGGCGGACTCGGAGGTGCCCGACACCTCCGTGAGCACGCGACCGCCCGTGCCGAACGTCGTGTCCGCGCTGCCGTCCGACGCGAGCCGGGCGATCGCGACCATCCTGACGTACTCCGTCTTGGGCTTGCCCTTCCCCGTCGTGCGCTCGACCGTCGCGTGGCCTGCGGCGAGGATCCTCCCGCTGCCGTCGATGGAGACGTGCTGGGGGAAGCTCGCGTGCAGCGAGGCGAACGGGCTCGCGAAGCCGCCCGTCCCGAACCCCGTGTCGACGCTGCCGTCGCCGTTGTAGCGGGCGACCGTGAACTCGTCGGTGGTCGTCCCCGAGTCCGCGGCGACGACGAGCTTGCCGTCGGACTGCGCCGCCACGCTCAACACGGTCCCTCCAGCCTCGGTCAGCACGATCCCGCCGTCGCCGAACGTGTCGTCGAGGTCCCCGGGAGCGGCGGCGAGCGCGGCGCCCGCCATGATCAAGAGCGCGGTCCTGGAAAGTCTCATGCGTTCTCCTTCGCGCGCGTCGGTTCCGGGGGAGGGCGCGCGATCCCTCCCATGGATCCGTCACGATTCGCGGCCGGACCGGACACCCCCTTGTCCGGAAAGGGCCGGAACCGTGACAATCCGGGTAGGGACCCTCATGACGGGCCGCATCCCTGACCGCGAGGTGTTCAAGAGCGCGCGACGAGGCGACGAGGCGGCATTCCGGGAGCTCTACGAGCGCTATGCCGGCACGCTGCGCGCCCAGATCGCGCGACAGATGCCCGCGAGGCTGCGGCGCCGGGTCACGGTCTCCGACGTTCTCCAGGAGACGTTCGCCACCGCGTTCGGGAAGATCGGGGAGTTCGAGGGCCCGCACGAGGACTCGTTCCGCCGCTGGCTGGCCCGGATCGCGGAGCTCAAGGTGCAGCGCCACGTCCGCGACCACCTCGAAACCGGCAGGCGCGCGGCCGGGCGGGAGCTGTCCCGCGCGCACCGCCCGGCGACCGGAGCGGTCGCGGGCAGCGAGCCCTCGCCCAGCGCCCATGCGATCGCCGGCGAGACCGGCGAGGCGCTCCGCCGCGCGCTGGCCGAGTTGAGCGACGACTACCGGCAGATCCTCCGCCTCGTGCACGACGAAGGGCTCTCCGTCGCGGCCGCGGGGGCGCGGATGGACCGGAGCGCCGAGGCGGCGCGGAAGCTCTACGGCAGGGCGGTCTCGCGCCTCGCGGAGAGGCTCTACGGGAATGGCTGACGAACGCCTCGCCGAGATCCTCGGACAGTGGCGGGACCGGCGCGATCGCGGCGAGGCTGTCGACCCCGAGGAGCTGATCCGCGAGCACCCCGACCTCGCCGACGCGCTCCGGGCGCGATTCCGGGCGATCGCGGAGCTCGAGCGGCACCTCGGCGCCGCCGAGCCGAAGACCATCGGCGACTACCGGATCGTGCGGGAGATCGGACGGGGCGGCATGGGCGTCGTGTACGAGGCGGAGCAGGTCTCGATGCGCCGCCGCGTCGCCCTCAAGGTGCTCTACCCCTCCGTGACGAGCGTGCCCAAGGCCGTGAAGCGCTTCCAGCAGGAGGCCTGGGCGGCGGGCCGCGTCAAGCACACGAACATCGTGGCGGTCCACGACATGGGCCAGGACCACGGTGTCTGGTTCTTCGCGATGGAGCTGGTCGAGGGCCGGCCGCTGAGCGACGTGATCGCGGACATGCGACGGTCGCGGGGCCGGCCCCGGGAGTCGCGCCTCGCCCGGCGCGCGGCGGGCGTCGAGACGAGAAGCAGCCTCACCGGGACGGAGACGGGATCGCGGGCGTACTACGCGCGCGTGGCCGAGATGTTCGCCGCCGTCGCCGAGGCGATCCAGGCGGCCCACGACCACGGGGTCATCCACCGCGACCTGAAGCCCGGCAACCTGCTCCTCGACGCCGAGGGCAACCTGAAGCTCGTCGACTTCGGACTCGCGCGCCTCGAGGATTCCGCCGGGGTGACGATGACCGGGGACGTCGTGGGGACACCCGGCTACATGAGCCCCGAGCAGCTCGGTGGCCGGCGCGGGGACTTGGACCACCGCACGGACGTCTACTCCCTTGGCGCGACGCTCTACGAGGCGCTCGCCCTGCGCCCGCCGTTCCGCGGGGAGACGCTCGAGGCGATGGCGACGCGGATCCTCCGCGAGGATCCGCCGCCGTTGCGGCGCTCCGACCGCGCGATCCCGAGAGACCTCGAGACGATCGTCCTTAAGGCGCTCGAGAAGGAGCCGGATCGGCGCTACCGGACGGCCGAGGAGCTGGCGAGGGACCTGCGGCAGTTCGCGCAAGGCGGCGCGATCCGTGCGCGGAGGATCGGCATCCTCGGGCGCGGCTGGCGCAAGATCAGGCGCCACAAGCTGCCCTCGGCGCTGGTCGCGGCGGTGCTCGTCGTCTCCCTCGTCGCGGCGTGGGTCGCCGTCGACGGCGCACGCGAGGCGGAGTTGCGCAGGAGGCTCGAGTACGAGTCCCTCTGCCGCCGGGCCGACGAGGCGGCGACGGCCGAGTGGGGCCTGCCGGAGGAGATCGTCTGGGGCGCGGGGCCAGGACACGCGCATGGGCTCTACAGCGAGGCCATCGCCCTCGATCCCGGCCGCGTCCAGGCCTATCTCGGACGCGCCCTCCAGCGGCTCGGCCCCTCGTTCGAGGCCGCGTGGGCGGACATCGCGGCCGCGCGGGAACGGGGACTCCCGGAGAGGACGGCGCATCTCGCGCAGGCCTTCCACCTCGCGCGGAAGGGCGCGTGGGAGGAGGCCGCGCGCGAGGAGGGCCTCGCAGCGCAGATGCCGCGTGCGGGGCCCGTCGACTCCTACCTCGAGGGATGGATCCTCGCGCGGCGCGGGCAGTGGGGCCTGGCCGAGCCTCTCCTCGGCGAGGCAATCCGGCAGGTGCCGGCGACCGATCCCGTGCACTTCGTCGCGCTGCTGGAGCGGGCGGTCGCCCGCGAGCGGCTCGGGGACCATGAGGGCGCGCTCGAGGACTGGCTCGTCGTGAGGCGGCTCGGGCGCGACCAGAGCCTCGAGACCAGGGTCAGGATCGCGTCGCTCTGGAACCGCCTCGGGAAGGGGGAGCGGGGTGAGGAGATCTTCGAGCAGGTCTTCGCGGAAGTCACGAAGCGGGGGACGGAGGAGGCATGGTACGTCCTCTGGGTCGCGTGCGCGACGGCCCGCGAGCCCGCGTGGGGCGATCGGGCCACGGCCGCGGGCCTCGGGGCCCATGCCGAGTCCCTGCGCCTCGCGCACGCGCGTCTCGATTCCCTGCGCGATCTCTCCCGCTACGACGAGGTGCTGGCCCTCGCCGAGCGGATCCTGGAGCGGCATCCGGACGATCCGTCGGCGCTCAATCAGAAGGGCTCCGCTCTCAGGCGCCGCAACCTCGAGCGGGAAGCGCTCGCGTGCTACGAGCGGGCGCTCGAGCGCGCTCCCCGCAGTCCGGGCATCCTCACCAACAGGAGCGTCGCCCTCTATTCGCTGGGGAGGGAGAAGGAGGCGCTCGATGCCGTCGATGCGGCCATCGCCGCGTCGCCGGCCTTCGCCA
>JAKLKT010000281.1 GCA_023150495.1 Planctomycetota bacterium | reverse complement strand
GCTCGATCAAGGACCGCGTGAAGGAGCACTACATCCTGCTCCTCGCGCTGGTCACCGGCGTCTTCGGGGTCTTCCTGTCGCTGGACCTCTTCTTCTTCTACTTCTTCTACGAGATGGCCGTGATCCCGATGTACCTGCTCATCGGGGTCTGGGGGAGCCGCGCGGCGCAGTACTCCAAGGAGTACGCGACGATGAAGCTCACGCTCTACCTGACGACCGGCGCGGTCTTCGCCCTCGTCGGCCTGCTCGCCGTCTACTTCCAGGGGAGCGAGGCGCTGCAGGCGGCGGGTCGCCTCCAGCCGGGCGAGCGCACGTTCGACATCCGGCTGCTCAGCGAGGCCGTCTACTCGGAGGGCTTCCAGAAGGCGTGGTTCCCGGTCCTCTTCCTCGGCTTCGCCTGCATCGTCCCGATGTGGCCGCTCCACTCCTGGTCGCCGATCGGCCACGCGGCCGCGCCGTCGTCGGTCTCGATGCTCCACGCCGGCGTGCTGATGAAGCTCGGGGCCTACGGCATCCTGAGGCTCGGCTTCGACGTGCTGCCGCTGGGTGCGCAGCACTGGATGGGCTGGGTCGCCGTGCTCTGCTGCATGAACATCCTCTACGGCGGCCTCGTCGCGATGGCGCAGCGCGACATGAAGTTCATCATCGGCTTCTCGAGCTCGAGCCACATGGGCTACGTGCTCCTCGGCCTCTCGACCGTGGGAGTGATGGGGGTCTCGGGGGCCGTGTTCCTGATGTTCGCCCACGGCATCATGACGGCTCTCGCCTTCGGCCTCATCGGCTGGTTCTACGACCAGACGCACACGCGCGTCGTGGACGACCTCGGCGGGATGGTCAAGCAGATGCCCTTCGTCGGCGCCTGCTTCGTGATCATGGCGATGGCCTCCGCGGGGCTGCCCGGGTTCGCGAACTTCGCCTCCGAGCTCCTCGTGATCGTGGGCGCCTGGAAGTCCTCCTTCCCGCTCGCCGGGACCGGGCTCTCGGTGCCGGGGTGGGTGCCGACCATCGCCGCGGTCTGGGGCATCGTGATCAGCGCGACCTACCTCCTGCGCGCGGTTCGCGACGCGTGGTTCGGGCCCAGCAACCCGCGTTGGGAGGGGCTCCGCGACGCCACCTCGCGCCGCGAGCGGCTTCCGTTCGTCGGGCTGATCCTCGTGCTCGTCCTCACGGGCTCCTTCCCGAGGACGATCCTCGACACCATCAAGGACGGCGTGAAGCGGCTCCGGCCGATCCCGACCGCCCCCGAGGAGGCGCAACGGTGAGCGGCTGGAACCTCGGTCTCGCGCTGCCCGAGTGGATCCTCGCCGGGAGCGTCCTCGCGGCGCTCGCCGCCGACGCGCAGGGCAAGGGGGAGTGGGTCCGCCGTTTCGCCTGGTTCGGCGTGTTCGCGGCGTCGGCCGCGGCTGCGCTCCAGGGCCTCCTGCGCCTCGACGAGGGCGTGAAGCTGTACGCCTTCCACGGCCGCTACGGCCTCGACGCGTTCGCCGTCGTCTTCAAGCTCCTCTTCGGCGGCACGGCGCTCTTCATCCTCGCCATGTCCGACCAGTGGCTCCGCCGCGTCGACCGCGGCCACGGCGAGTTCCGCCTGCTCGCGCTCATGGCGACGCTCGGGATGTTCTTCGCCTGCTCGATCGAGGACTTCGCGTCGCTCTTCGTCTCGCTCGAGCTGATCACGGTCTGCTTCTACTGCCTCGCCGCGTTCAAGCGGAACGACGCGCGCTCGGTCGAGGCGGGGATCAAGTACGTGATCCTCGGCGGCCTCGCGAGCGCGTTCCTCCTGCTGGGCATCGCGTTCCTCTACGGCGCGACCGGCAGCCTCGAGATCCGCGCGCTCTCCGCGCAGGCCGACGACCTCGGCCACGCGGGCGCGTCGCTCCTCCAGTTCGGCGTGCTCCTGACGATCGTCGGGCTCGCGTTCAAGATCGCGGCGGTGCCCTTCCAGGTCTGGACGCCCGACGTCTACGAGGGTGCCGCGTCGCCGGTCACCGCCTTCCTCTCGATGGGCTCGAAGGCGGCCGGCTTCGTCCTGCTGCTCAAGGTCGTCCGCGCGTGCCTCGGCCCCGGCGCCGACGCCGGCCTCGCGGACCCCGACGCGGTGCGGTGGCTCGCGCTCGTCGCGCTGATGGCGGCGGCGACGCTCCTCTACGGCAACCTCGGGGCGATGTGGCAGGGGAACCTCAAGCGACTCCTCGGCTACAGCTCCATCGGGCACGCCGGCTACGCGCTCATGGGCATCTTCGCGCTCTCCGAGGCGGGCTTCGCCGCGGTCGTCTACTACCTGATGGCCTACCTCTTCACCGTGCTCGGCGTGTTCGCGGTGATCATCCTCGTGAACGGCGCTACGAAGAGCCACGCGATCGACGACTACTCGGGCCTCGGGCGGCGCTCGCCCTTCCTCGCGCTCGTGCTCACGGTCGGGCTCCTCTCGCTCGCGGGCGTGCCGCCGCTCGGCGGCTTCTTCGGCAAGTTCCTGGTCTTCCGCGCCGTCGTGGACAAGGGCGGCGTGCTCGCCTACTCGCTCGCGTTCGTCGGCGCCGTCGGCGTCGTGATCTCGCTCTACTACTACCTCTGCGTCGTGAAGCGCATCTACATGCACGAGCCGGGCCCGGACGCGCCCGCGTCGATCGCGGTCCCCGCACCGATGAAGGCCGTGCTGTGGACGTGCCTCGTGGGGATGTTCGTCCTCGGCATCTTCATGGGGCCGTTCGTCGCGCTGGCCGAGGAGGCCGCGCGCGCGCTCGTCGCGTCGCGCTGACAAGAGCCGCCGACACACGCGTCCGCCCGCGCGCGGAGTGACACCGCGCCCCGACACATCGCCGCGTGATTTTCGGATAGACATCGGCACGACCGGCGTGAGAATCGCCCGCGGTCGTCCCGCGTGGAAACGGGACGACGCTGGCGCCCGCAACGGGCGCCGGAAAAGGGCCGGGACCGTCGCCGAATCCGCGCGAGGTCCCCTTTCGAAGAGAGGATCCCATGCCCATGCTCAGGCATGCCGCCGCCCTATGCGCCGCGGCGCTTTCGATCGCGTCCGCGCCGGGCTGCGCCAACGATGCGCCGCCCGTGCCGGAGGCGCGGTCGATCCGGTTCGTCACCGAGTCGCTCCCGCCGGGCGAGGCGGGCCTCGCGTACGAGGCGACGATCTTCTTCTCCGCCGCCGGAGGCGCGCCGCCGCCCGACCGGTTCGAGATCTCGGAAGGATCGCTGCCGCAGGGGCTCTCGCTCGCGCGCGACGCGGCGCGCATCACCGGGACGCCGCGCGAGCCCGGCTCGCACGCGTTCACGGTGAAGGCGATCGCGACCGTGGAGCGCGAGGCCGACCTCGCTGCCGCGCGCGCGTTCCGGATCGAGATCGGAGAGGGGGCGATCGCGATCCTCACCCCGACCGCGGAGGAGGGCACCTCCGATCCCGCCGTGCCCGCGTTTCCCGCGCGCATCCCGTTCGTGAACCCCGCGAACCCGGAGGCGTTCTTCTCCTTCGCGTTCCTCCTCGGCGGCGGATCCGGGAGGAACGTCGCGACCGTCTACGGCCCACGCGAGTGGGAGCTCTCGGTCTTCGACGCCGCCGCGTCGCTCCGCGTCGACACGGAGGAGCCGGGCGTTTCGGGGTTCCTCGATGGCGGCGTCTTCGCGCTCCAGGCGGGGCCCCGGAAGGTGCAGATCGGCGGCTTCCCGTCGCCGCGCGGCCCGGTCCTCGAGGACCGCGACGGGGACGGGATCCAGGAGTCGCCCTTCCTCGTCCCCCTCGCGGAGCGGTTCCAGGACGCGCACGCGCCGAGGAGCTCGCGCAGGGATCTCGCGGACACGGCGGGCCTCGCGGCGGGGGATCCGACGCTCGGTTCCCCGGAGCCCCTCCTCTTCACCGACTATTTCGATCCCGCGTACGAGCCGCGCGCGAAGTACCCCTTCGCGGCCGACCAGTACGGCAACGCCTTCTTCGTGCCCTACGTGCCGGGGAAGGACCCGTCGCCGCTCCAGTACCGCCTGATCGTCGAGGCGATCGACACGCGCGGGACGCCGCAGCGCGACGACGACGTGATCGCGCGGAAGGCGTTCGTCGCGCGCGTGGAGATCCCCGACATCGCGATCGACACCGTGCTCCTGCCCGCGGGGCGCGCGGGCGTGCTCTACGCGGCGCAGCTCTCGCTCTCGGGCGGCGTGCCGCCGCTCTACGCGGACCTCGCGTGGGCCGATGGCACCGGAGATCTCGCGCCGACGCCCGGCGACCCGCTCGGGAAGGATCTCCTCGGGATCGAGATCGACCCGCGCACGTGGACGTTTCTCGGCGCGCCCCGCGCGTCCGGCGGCGTCGAGCTCACGGTGCGCGCGTGGGCCCAGGTGATGAACCCGAAGCAGGGGGAAGGGGGGGCCGCGCCGACGGGGATCGCCGGCGAGCGCGACGGGGTGCTCGATCCCGACGGCGCGAAGGGGCCCGCGGCGGCGAAGGGCGGGCGCCACCGCACGTTCCGCGTGGAGATGGCGGAGCCCGCGGCGGCGTCGATCGCCAACGCGTCGCTCGCGGCCGGCGTGGACGGGCAGGCGTATCCGGGGGACCGGATCTGGGGGGCCGGGGGGGCGCCGCTCCTCGTGCCCTATCCGCCGGGGTTCTTCGAGGCGTCCCCCGGCGCCGTCTATCCCTCCGCCGCGGAGCGCACGTACGAGTGGGAGGCGGTGCACGTGAAGGACGCGAGCTACCCGAAGCGCGTGACGGCGCCGGGCCTGCCCGCCGCGCTCCATCTCATGGGCAGCCCCGCGGTCGCGACGAACGGGACGATCACGGGAGTCGCGCTCGACCGCGGGTTCCACGTCGTGCGGTTCGAGGGGCGGGA
>JAKLKT010000280.1 GCA_023150495.1 Planctomycetota bacterium | reverse complement strand
GACACCTGCCGCCGCGAGAGCCCCGCGCGCCCCTCCTCGAGCCGCGCGTGCGCGATCACGTTCTCCACCATCCGCGCCATCCGCCCCGACTCCTGCCGCAGCGTGTCGTGGTAAAGGGCGCGCTTCTCCTCCTTCACGAGCCCCTGCGCCAGCAGGTCCGAGTACAAGCGGAACGTCGTCAGCGGCGACCGCAGCTCGTGCGTGACGAGCGACGCGAACCTCCGTTGCCGCACGCCGAAGTCCACGCTCTTCGTCAGGGCGAAGCCGAATCCCGCGACCGCGAGCAGCACGACGGCCCACGTGACCGCGAGTGCCGTGTGCGTCGCCGTCCAGTGGTGCATCGGGGGGGCTCCGGGGGCCGCGGCCGCGAGGACGACCGGCAGCGTGAAGAGGCGCTGGTCGCTCACTTCGGCGCCCACCGCGGGCGCGAGCGCCGCGTCCGGGAAGAGATCCAGGATCGAAGCGAGGAGCACTCCCTCGAGTCTCGGCCAGTCCACGAGGAAGCCCTGGAGGCGGCTCCCGGCGCGGCGCACGAAGACGAGATCGCTTCCCTGCCACAGCGGCTCGAGCGAGCCCACGGCCGTGTCCTCGCGCGCCTTCTTCGCGTACGCCGCGACCTGCGCGCGCTGCTGCCACGCGTCGTCCTCCTTGAGCTGCTGGATCGAGGCCGTCTGCTCCTCGGCGAGCTTCAGCCGTCCCGCGACGTCGCTCTCGTCGACGAGCCCCTGGATCTCGTTGAGGACGGTGCAGTTCATCGCGAGGGTCTCGGCGGGGACCTTGTCGTTCACCTGCGGGGAGGTGAAACCCCCGCCGGCGCCCACCTCGAAGTGGAGCCGGATGAAGTCCGGCTTCTCGAACGGCGCCGCGTAGGCCTCCGGCGGCCGCTCGGCCTCGCGGCGGAGCATGTCGGAGAAGGCGCGGTCGAGGCGCCAGAGCGCGATCCGGAGCTTCCTCTGGTACGCGGCCGCGTGCTTCGCCGCCGTCTCGCCGCGCTCGAGGTCGATCATCTTGCGGCTGATCGTCGCCATGACGCCGAGGACCGCCGCCACGCCGAGCGCGAAGAGGATCCAGAGCTGGCCTGCCCGCCGAAGCCGCGCCCGGCGCGGCGAAGACCGGCCCCCCGGCCCCCCCCGATTCATACCAGCATGTACCCCTGCCCGCGCACGGTCCGGAGGGCGTCGTCCCCGATCTTCTCGCGCAGGCGCGCGATGTGCATGTCGATCGTGCGCGTGGTGATGCCGTGCGGGTCGAGGCCCCACACGCGCTGGAGGATCTCGTCGCGCGAGACGGGGTGCCCGCGCGCGGAGGCGAGGTAGCGGAGGAGCTCCGCCTCGCGCTGCGAGAGCTCGTGCGTCTCGCCCTCGCGCGCGACCTCGCGGCGCTCGAGGTCGACGCGGCAGCCCCTGATCTCGATCGTGCCGCTGAGCTTCGGCCGCTCGGCGGAGCGGCGGAGGACGGCCTCGACGCGCGCGAGGAGCTCGCTCGCGCTGAAGGGCTTCACGACGTAGTCGTCGGCGCCGCCCTTGAGGCCCCTGACGCGGTCCTCCTCCGCGCCGCGGGCCGTGAGCATGATGACCGGGATCGCGGGTCGCGCGCGGCGGAGCTCCTCGAGGACCTGGAACCCGTCGCGCTTCGGGAGCATGATGTCGAGGAGCACGAGGTCGGGCTCGCGCGCGGTGCCTTCCCGGACCGCGGACTCGCCGTCCGCGCTCTCGATGGCGCGGTAGCCCGACGCCTCGAGCGCGTCCACGACGCCCCGCCGGATCGCAGGATCGTCCTCGACCACGAGCACGGTTCTCATGTGAGGAAGCATAGCGTACCGAGTACACCCTGCGTCGCGCGCAAGCCCCTGCGGGAGAGCGGTTTGTGGCGGCGGACCGCGGACCGGGCGTCCGCGTCGCGGTTGTAACTCGCGGGTAACTTCAGCGAAGCCGCGGGACCCAGAGCCCCACGCGGCGCCGGTAGGCCTCGTACTCCTCCCCGAACCGCGCTCGCAGGTGGCGCTCCTCGAACGGGCGAATGCCGAAGTGCCATGCGAACGCGCCGAGGAGGCTATAGGCGATCACGCCGTACGACCCCGCGAAGAACCCGACCGCGCACCCCTGCGCGATGCCCGCGACCGCCATGGGGTTGCGCACGACCGCGTACGGGCCCCGGACGACGAGCCGCCGCGGGTGGTCGAGCGGCAGCGGCGTCCCCTCGCCCGCGACTGCCATCGTGTACCCGCTCAGGAGCCCGACCGCGCTCGCGACCGCGAAGACGACGGCGCCGAGCCACCGCAGCGGCGGGAAGCCGAAGCCCCCCTCGACGCGCACGATCACCCACGGCACGAGGAACAGGAGCACGCCCCAGAAGACCGCCGTCTGCACCATCGTCTTCGCGGCGTTCCAGCCGGGGCCCGCGGGGCGCGCCTCGCGGAAGATCATGACCGGAGCGCGCAGAGGAGCGTGAGCGCGAGCGCGGGCGCCATCAGCGCCGGCGCGGCCCACGCGCCGCCCGACAGCGCGGCCGTCATGAGGCAGTAGAGCGTCGCGTACGCGACGCCGCCGGCGGTGAACCAGAGCGCGGGCCGCGCCCACGGGCGCGCGCGCCGAAGGCCGAGGGCAGCCGCGAACGATCCGCCGATGATGATCGCCGCGTCCGGCAACGCGTACGCATGGAGGGTGAATGGGGGGGCTCCGGGGGCCACGAACAGCGCGCGGAAGAGAGGCCAGGCGAGGACGAGGATCCACCACAGGATCCCGAGGGCCCCCTGCGCGCAAAGCCAGGTCAGCGCGGCGACACGATCCACGCGAGCACCTGTCGCTTGTCGAGGACCTCGAGGAGCCCCTTCCGCGCCGCCTCCTCCACGATCCGTGCCGCGTCCCCCGCCGCCCCCTGTTGCATCATCTGCATGGTCATCGCCTGCGGCGACTCGCCCGAGATCTCGCCCTCCATCTCGCGCACCTTCTCCGCGGCCCTCCTCCGCGCCTCCTCGACCCGCCGCTTCGTCTCCTCGACGAGGGGCCTCGCGATCTCCTGCTGCTCCGGCGTGAGCCCCATCTCGAGCACGAACTCGCCGCCGCGTTCGCCGGGGCCGACGAGCGGCGGCAGCGCGTCGATGTAGCGGAGCTGCTCCGGCGTGAGGATCTCGTTCGCCTGCGCGACGATCTTCCTGAGCAGCTCGCCCACGCGGTCGACCGCGGCGTCGTGCTCGGGGCCCTGCTTCAGGCGCCGGATCTCCGCGCCGTCCGCCGCGCTCTCCGATTCGAACTCCGCGATCAGCGCGCGGATCTTCCCCGCCTGCGCGAGCGTGAGCCCGGGCGCCTGGTACACGTGGCCCGCGAGGTCCGGCGGCCTGTGGTAGGGCTGCGGGAGGAGCGGGTGGATGGCGAGCCGCTGCTCCCCGGTCAGGACGGTGCCCACGACTCTCCAATAGCGCCTCTCGATCTCCCTGACCTGCCGGTCGAAGCTCTCCTGGATCTGCCGCCTCGTCGTCTCGTCCCTGATCCCGGGGAGGAGCCGGTCGCGCTGGACGACGAGCGCCCACTCGGCGGCGAGGACCGCCGGGTGGAGGTGCTCGAGCAGCTCGCGCTGCTCTTGCGTGAGGTCGGGCGCGGCGAGCGGGATGTCTGCCGCGTAGCGCTCGACGAGGAGGGGCCCGGGGAGGAGGCGCTCGATCCGCTCGGCGACGCGGGGATCGACGCCGGCCTCCACGAGCGCCTCGCGCACGCCTTCCGTGCGGCCGGTGAGCCGTTTCCCGAGCTCGCGGCGCTCCTTCGGGTAGAGGCCCGGGAGGAGCTCGATCTTCTCCGGCGTGAGCGGTGCCGCGACCGCCGCGCCGACAAGCAGGAAAAAGGCCGAAAACCCGCGCATGAGGCCGTGAATCGTACCCCCGCGACCCCTCCGAAGTGACACCGGCCCCCGACGGTATAGAGGGCGGCCTTCCCGCCGCCTGCCCGCCGCGGGGGTCGCGTCGGGCCCGCCTTGTTCGACGGAAAGGAGTTCCCGCATGCGTCTTCTCCTCCTCGCGCTCCTCCTCTTCTCGTTCGCCGCCGCGCCGGCCCGGGCGGACGGCTGCGCCTGGGCCGTCATCAGCAACTGCACCCCGCCGGAGACGATCCACGAGTCCGACTCCGGGACGTCCTACCCGTCCTTCTGGACGTGGCAGTACCTGCTCCACGCCGACCACTTCATCATCTACGGGAACATGAGCGCGAATGCGTACCGGTGCACGACCAACCTGAGCTCGGCCGGGACCGGCAACGGGACCCTGACCGTCGTGCGGCTCGTCGCGTGCCGCGCCCCCGCCGAGGACATCGAGGCCGTCGCCCGCAACGAGTTCAAGGCGCGGGCCATGATCGACGACGACAGCTTCGCGCAGGCATACGGCAGCCAGCGCATCAAGGCGAGCAAGATCCCCCTCGACTGCCACGCGTGCGGCGGCGTGGAGTCCACGTCCTCCGGCCACGGATCCGGCAACTCAGGGACCTTCACGATCCAGGCCTATCCCGGGGGGCCCAGCATGGTGATCCACTGGTCCAAGGGCGGCGTCATCGAGAAGGCGTTCCAGGCGAGCGACGGCGGTACCGGAGGCCGGACCCCGGAGGTCTTCGCGTGCCAGACGAACCTGAGCCTCTCCGTCTCCGTCGGCTGGTGGGATGACGCAGGGGAGGCGAGGATCAAGGACTCCAAGTCCGAGCTCACGGTCTGGGGCACTTGCGACGGCTATTGCGGTGCCGTCACGCCTCTGATCGAATCCTCCATCGGATACTGAGCGGAGGAGTGGGAATGACCAGGCATGGTTGGTGGATCGCGGCCGCGGCGGCTGTCGTCGCCGTCGCCGCCGTCGTTGCGCTCTTC
>JAKLKT010000279.1 GCA_023150495.1 Planctomycetota bacterium | reverse complement strand
GCCCCCGTGCCCCCCCGGGCTGCGGCGCTCCCGGCGCCCGCGGCCGCCGCCGACCCCGCGCGCCGCACGTCGTCGTCGCCGACGGTGACCCATTCCTCGGTCGGCATCGCCTCGCCGGTCGCGAACTTCCAGTGGAGCCGCTCGCCGGCGCGGCCGGTCACCTCGAGGTACCCGAGGTGGATCCCGTGCAGGTGGTGCACGGCGCAGAGCGCGACGCCGTTCCAGGGCTCGTCCTTCCCCCCGCGCGAACGGAACACGACGTGGTGCACGTGGACCGCGGCGCGGCTGCAGCCCGGCACCGCGCAGAGGCCCCCCTTCCGCATCAGCGCCACTCTCCGGAACTCCGACATCCGGCGGCGCAAGGGGGTCATGTGCGCCTGCTTCACCTCCGCGAAGTGGTCCGCGACGACCGCCAGCGCCTCGCCCGCGTCGATCGCGACGCCCGCCTCCGCGAGCGCGCGGCGCTGCGCCGCCGCGATCGCGTCGCGCACCGTCTGCGCGGCGTCCGACGGGGACCAGAGCTTCCGCGTGCCCTTCGCCCGGTGCTCGCGCTCCTCCTCCGCCTGCGCCTCCCGCTCGAGCTGCTGGCACGTGGTCTGCTCCGCGCGCGCGATCCGCTCGCCGACGTCCTCCCAGGTCGCGCGGCGCGCGACGACGAGCGCCTTCGCGTACCCGATCCGGCCCGACGACAGCGCCTCCCGGAGCGGCGGGAGGTCCCGCATCCGTCCCTCGAGCCAGATCCGCTGCCGGACCGTCCCCGCGCGCATGAGGAGCCGCTCCTCGCAGTACGCGTCGAACGAGTAGCCGAGGATCGCGTCGCCCCGCTCCCACCGGAACTTCCGCGCGAGGATCCCGAGCGTCTCGTCGTACCGCCGCCGCGCCGCCGCGAGCCGCATCGCCCGCGCGTCGAGCGCGAGCGCGTCGTCGCCCGGCACCTCCTCCTCGATCCTCCGGATCACCTCGAGCGCCTCCGCGATCGCCTCGAGCTGCCGCGCGATCACCCGCCCGGCGTGCCGCGACATCGGCCGCGGCGCCACGGCTGCCGGCGCATCCGGAGGCGCCGCGGGTTCCCCGGGGACCCGACCTCGGGTCATCGGATGACCCGAGGTCTCCCCCTCCGCGTCATACTCCGCGAAGCTCGACAGGAACTCGATCGCGATCACCTCCATGCACTGCCACGCCTTCGCCTCGGGACCGAGGTCCTCCTTCGCGAGCGCCAAGGCCGCGTCGAGCCGGTCCTGCTGCTCGGGCGTCATCGGGAGCACCACGACCTCCGCCTCGAACCGCTCCTCGGGCACGGCACTCCCCGCCGCCTTCGCCGCGCTCTCGAGCTCGCGCACCGAGAGACGCATCGCCGCCTCGGTCCACGCGCCCTCGCAGTCGCCGACGGCCAAAGGCATCACCGCGAGCGCCTTCCGCTTCGACACCGCGCCGGCCGTCACGGCCTGCCGGAGGATCGGCCGGTGGCGAAGCTCCCGCGCGAGCCGCACGCACGAGAACATCTCGCTCGGCGAGACCTGGAGCCGCTCGCGCGCGTAGTCCGATTCCCGCGCGTACGACAGCTGGGGGAGGAGCCTCCGGTCGAACATCGGCGCGAGCGTCGCGCCGAGCGCGAGATCGAGCGCGCCGAGGCAGCGCGCGACCGCCGACAGCCGCGCGTCGTCCTCGAGCGCCTGCTGCTCCGCAGGCGACAGATCCTCGAACCGAGGCCGTTTTCGGCACATGACCTAACAAATACTGAATGCCACCGACAGGATTCGGGGACCTGAAAGGAGAGGGCTCCGGGGGAGGGAGCCCGCGGTCCCCCGCGCCCCCCCGTGTTAGGTTTCCTGCATGTCCATCGAGAAGGATCGGGCGGACCGGCGCTTCCTGCGCCCGGTCGGCGTGGGCGAGGCCGCTTCCGCCGCGTACGAGGCGTTCGTGAACGACGTCGCGGCGCGCCTCGACAACGGCGACCGGAACGAGGCGGTCGCGGCGGTCCTGCGCGGCCTCTACGGGCTCCGCGACGGCGACGAGAGCGACCCGGTGCGCGGCGTGCTCTGGCACGCGTGCGACCCGCGCGAGGCGACGCTCGAGCCCGAGTACTACAAGGACGTGGACAAGGCGCGGTACGCCGCGCTGAAGCCGTTCCACTGGCTGTGGGTCATGTTCGACCGTTCGCCGGTCGGCCGGAACCTCCATCTCGGCGTCCTCTTCCGGCGGATGCTCGCGCAGCGGCTCTTCAAGCGGTGCGGGAAGAACGTCAAGATCTTCCACGACGTCGAGTTCAGCTACGGCTACAACCTCGAGGTGGGCGACAACGTGGTGATCCACCGCGGGGTGCTCCTGGACGACCGGGGCGGGCTCGTGATCGGCGACAACGTGTCGCTCTCCGACTACGCGAACGTCTACACGCACGACCACGACATCCTGGACATCGGGCACATCACGATGCGGCCGGTAAAGATCGGGAACGGCGCGCGCATCACCTACCACGCGACGGTGCTCTGCGTGGACGTGGGCGAGGACGCGATCGTGGCGTCGCACGGGCTGCTCCGGAAGCCGATCGGCCCGCACGAGATCGCGGGCGGCGTCCCCGCGAAGGTCATCGGCCAGAAGCCGAAGCCGGGGAAGAGCGTGTAGGAGGCGAGGGGGTTCCGGGGGCATGCGCGGCCTGCTCTGCGGCGGGATCGGTTTCGCGCTGGGGGCAGTCGAGCAGGTCGCGGCCGGACGCGCCCGGGACTTGTGGATCGACTACCTCCATGCGCCGGACGCCGACCTGCTGGAGCTCGCACTGGGCCACCTCGCGTCCGTCGACGTCGACGCCGCTCGGCGGGAGGCGACGGCGCTGCTCGACGGGCCTCGCGCAGCCTCGCTCACCGGGGAGCAGCTCGCCGCGCTCAAGCGGTTCGCGGGCAAGCCGTAGGCCCCCGGAGCCCCCCCCGATCCCGTTTAGAATGGCGGGCCATGCGATGGACCTTGGCGCTGCTCCTCCTCGCCGCCGCCGCCTACGCGCAGGGCATGCCGCCCGCGAGCCGCGTCGACTCGTGGAAGTCGCCCCACAACCAGAAGCGGCTGAAGCTCGACTGGAACGTCCCCCCGGAGTTCAAGCCGACGAAGCAGCCGGACGGCTCCGAGCTGCCCCCCAAGGCCCCGACCCCCTTCCTCCTCTTCGTCTTCCAGAACCCCACGAAGGAAAGCGCGAAGCTCGACGAGAAGGTCTTCGCGGACACGCGCTTCGTCCTCGCGTGCCGCCCGGTCAAGCTCGCGAAGATCCGGCCCGCGCAGGCGGTCGACATCCCCTACCTCGCGCAGGCGCAGGGAATCAAGGACCCGACGCTCATCTTCGTGGACCGCGACTTCAAGGTCCGCGCCGTCCTCAACTCGATGAACGAGTTCACGGACGCCAAGGTGCTCGGCGAGATGGAGAAGCTCGTCGGCGAGGCCTACAACGGCAAGCTCGGCCCCTACCTCGGGCGCTACGTGAAGCTCCTCCAGGACGCGGAGAAGCTCTGGGCGCAAGAGACCAAGATGGACCAGCTCCGTGAGAAGGCGGCGAAGGCCGATCCGGGCAAGTCGAAGGAGTACGACGCCGAGGCGGACACGATCGAGAAGGAGCTCGCGCCCCAGATGGAGGCGATCGCCGAGGAGGAGATCAGGATCCAGGACAGCCTCGCGGTCATCGGCGAGAAGGCGGAGGAGCTCCCGACGACCGTCGGCAGCGGCAAGAACCGCCGGAAGCTCACGCCGCAGGAGCTCGAGGCGCTGAAGGCGTTCCAGGACTTCAAGCGGGATCCGAACCCGGTCGTGCGCGCCGCCGCGGTCGAGGATCTCGGCGCGATCGACAGCGCGGTGATGGTCGAGGCGATCCTCCAGGCCGCGAACGACGTGGACATCCGCGTCACCGAGGCCGCGGGGAAGGCGCTCGGCCGCATGAAGTCCGACGAATCCATGGAGGCGATGCTCGGCGGGCTCGCGGCGGGGAACGCGAAGGGCAGGCTCGCCGCGGTGCTCGGCTTCGCGAACATCCAGCGCCCCTACCCCGCCGCGGCCAAGCCGGTCGCGGGGATGGTCTCGGGGGGCGGCGACGACCTCCGGCGCGCCGCGGTGAAGGCGCTGCACAACCTGAAGGACCCCTCCACCACCGACACGCTCGTCAAGGTGCTCGACGACAAGGAGGCGGGGGTCGCGGTCCTCGCGGCCGAGGCGCTCGGCGACATGCGCGCGACGACGGCGAACGGCGCGCTGCTCCAGCGCATCACCGCCTCCGACTGGGCGCTCCAGAAGGCGTCGGTCGAGGCGCTCGGGAAGATCCGCGCGAAGGAGTCGGTCGGGCCGCTGATCGAGATGTTCCAGAAGGAGCAGGGGCTCGTCGACGAGGTGATCCAGAAGGCTCTCGTCGCGATCACGGGGCAGGACTTCCTCTTCAACCGCGAGGGCTGGAAGAAGTGGTGGGACAAGTACGGCTCGGGCTTCGTCGTGCCGACCGACCTCGAGATCGCGGACGCGAAGAAGAAGGCCGAGAACGCGCTCAAGGGGTACTACAACCCGAACAAGAAGAAGTACCACACGATCGAGACCCTCTCGCGCAAGATGGTCTTCGTGATCGACATCTCGGGCAGCATGCGCGACTCGATCGTGCTGCCGCCCGACGCCCCGCAGGCCGTGCTCGACGAGTTCCCCGACCGGTGCAAGATGGAGATCGCGAAGAAGGCGCTCATCGACCTCCTCGCGACGATCGACGGGAGCGTCTACTTCAACATCATCACGTTCGCGGGCGAGGTGAAGCCGTGGCAGGAGGGCCTCGTCTCGGGCTCGATGCGCACGGCCGCCATCAAGTACGTGTCGAAGCTGAAGGCGATGG
>JAKLKT010000278.1 GCA_023150495.1 Planctomycetota bacterium | reverse complement strand
ACCGCCGGCTCGGCCGGCACCGTGAGGAGCCGGGCCGCGCCGTCGAGGTCGATGCCCTGGCCGACGTCGTAGGCGAAGTAGAGGTACCCCGTGCCGCGCGCGACGAGCACGCATCGAGTCTACGCGCGGGGGAAAGGGGGCGCAGCGCCCGGCCGCGGCCCTACCGGGCGGCTCAGCACTGGGCCGCGGCGGCCGGCTCGGGCTCGTGCTTCGGGGGGGCTTCGGGGGCCGGCGCCGGCGCCGCGAGGAGGCCCTTCACGATCTCCTTCGCGCCGTTCGTGTCGCCCTCGGCGAGGCACCGGTCGAGGTCAAGGAGCTTCCTCGCGCGCGTCTCCTCGCGGACGCGGAGGTCCTCGACGGCCGCGCCCACCGCCTTCAGGTAGTCCCGCTCGCGGAGGTGGAGCTTCCGGTCGGTGTTGCCGTCCACGAGCGCGCGGACCGCGCGCTCGAGCGCGATCGCGGGCCCCGCGAACCGGTGCGTCAGGTAGATCGCGAGGACGCCCAGCGTCACGGCGCTCACGATGAACTGCGCCGCGGTGACGCGGTAGAGGAAGTTGCGCACGCCCTCGCCGCTCATGAGTTCGAGGGCCTCGTCGCTCTTCACGTACTTGACCGCGACGGCACAGATGAGGCAGATGCCCGCGAGCACCGCGACGATCTGGAGCGCGGTGCCGAGCTGGGAGCGCCAATCGACCACGTAACGCCACCGGCGGAGGAGCTTCATGCTGCTTCCTCTTCGGCGCACGGGGCCCGTCCGCTTGACCTCCCCCTGGGGGAGCCCCTCCCCGGAGCCCCTCCCCTTCCGTCAGCGGGGCGGAACGAGGACTTCCTTGCCCACGAGCGGCACGAGGACTTCCGGGATGCGCACGGATCCGTCCTCCTGCTGGCCGTTCTCGAGGATCGCCACGAGGATCCGGGGCGACGCGATCACCGTGTTGTTGAGCGTGTGGCAGAAGCGGACCTTCCCGTCCACCCCGCGGTACCGGAGGTTCAGGCGGCGGGCCTGGTAGTCGTAGTACCGGCTCGCGCTGTGGGTCTCGCCGTACCCGTTGCGGCCGGGCATCCACGTCTCGATGTCGTAGGTGAACGACTGCGAGCGCCCGAGGTCGCCCGCGCAGAGCGCGACGACCCGGTACGGGAGCCCGAGCGCCTGCAGCACGTCCTCCGCGTTCCTGAGGATCTCCTCGTGGAAGCGGCGGCTCTCGTCGGCGTCGTTCCGGCAGACGACGACCTGCTCGACCTTCATGAACTGGTGCACGCGGTAGAGGCCGCGCGTGTCCTTGCCGTGCGTGCCCGCCTCGCGACGGAAGCAGGCGCTGTAGCCGGCGTAGCGCAGGGGCAGCTTCGCCTCCTCGAGGATCTCGCCCGAGTGCAGCGCGGTGACCGGGACCTCCGACGTGCCGATGAGCCAGCCGTCGTCGCGGGTGCACTCGTAGGCCTGGTCGGCTCCGAGCGGGAGGTAGCCGGTGCCCTCCATCGCCTCCTTCTTCACGATCAGCGGGGGGGCGTGGGGGACGTAGCCGCGCGACGCCACGAGGTCGAGCGCGAAGCGCAGCACCGCGAGCTCGAGGAGGACGAGGTCCCCCTTCAGGAAGTAGGTCCGCGTTCCCGCGACCTTCGCGGCGCGCTCCATGTCGACGAGGCCCATGCGCTCCGCGAGCGCGAGGTGGTCCTTCGGCTCGAAGTCGAACGCGGGCGGCTCGCCCCGGCGCCGCACCTCGCGGTTCTCGGCGGCCGTGAGCCCCGGCGGGACCTCCGGGTCGGGGAGGTTCGGGATCTCGAGGTGGAGCGGCCGCATCTCCGCCTCGAGGGCCGCGATCCTCTCGTCGAGCGGCTTCAGCCGCTTCCCGAGCTCCTTGCTCCGCTCGATCGCCTTCGCCTTCTCGTCGCCCTTGAGCGACGGGACCGACTTCGACAGCCGGTTCTGCTCCGACGCCGTTTCGTCGCGCTCCTGGCGCACGGAGAGCGCCTGGCGGTCGAGGTCGAGGAGCCGGTCGAGGTCGATCCGCAGGCCGCGCAGCGCGATCCCCTTGCGGACCTCCTCCGGGTGCTCGCGGATGAAGCGCAGGTCGAGCATTGTCGTGATCTTACAGGAGCCCCCTCGCGCGCCCGAGGGTGACGAAGCGCCGGAGCCCCTCCTCCTCGCGGGGCCCGATCCGGTACCGGATGCGGTCGCGGAGGTAGCGCTCCATGGCGTCGGCGGGGAGACCGAGCCCCGCCTCGCGCGCATACCGGGCGAGCTGCCGCCGGCCCCGCCCGTACGCGGCCTCCAGCGCCGGCTCCGCCCGCGGGTCGCCGTACCAGGCCGCGAACACGAAGGGGAGGCCCGTCCAGCGCGTCCACTCCTCCGCGAGGTCCAGGCGCGGCTCGTCCGTCGCCTGCCGCACGAGCGCCGCGTCGCCGATGAGGAGCTCCGCGTCGGCGGGGGGATCGACATACCGCGGGGAGAGCCCGAGCGCCTCCTCGAGCAGGATCCTCGCGAGCGCGCGCGACGTCCGCGACGCGGGGTCGAGCGCGACCGTAAGGACCTCGCGGACGGGGCGGCGCAGGAAGAGGAGCACGCTCTTGACCGGCCCCTCCGCGGCGATCCCGAGCCGCCCGACGCGCGGCAGCCCCATCGCCTCGCCGGCCGCGACGGGGAGGAGCGCGACGTCGACCTCGCCCCTCGCGTGCCGCTCCGCAAGCTCCGCGGGCGTCGCCAGCACGAGCGGCGACAGCCCCTCGATCAGGGGGCGGGCGTTCAGGTAGGAGACGGCGCCGAACCGCACGGCGCGATCATGCACCGCCCGCCAAATAAAAAAACGGGGGGACGATGCCCCCCGTCGGGATTCGCTTCGCGATCAGTGCGGGTCGCCGAAGAACGGCGCGCCGATGTACGGATCCGTGATGTCGTAGTTGAAGAAGTAGATGTCCACGACGTTCCAGATCTTCGCGAAGTCCTGCATGTGCTGGTCCCACCGCTGGGAGGCGTTGTACTTGCCGCCCGGGATCATGGCACAGCCGCCGACGGTCAGGAGGCCGAGGAACGCGAGTGCGAGCAACTTCTTGCGCATCGAGGACTACCCTCCGCTGGATCTGCTTTAGCCCACGGGCCTTCCCGCCCGACGGGGGGAGGTTGTACCCGCTCCCTCCCTCGCCGGTCAACCCCCCACCCGGCGCGAATCCGGCCCCCCGGCCGGGCGGGCTCCGTAGAGCCCCTTCCCCCGGATGAATGCCTCCACCGCCGGGTCGAGGAGCCCCGCGACGGGCTCCCCGGCGGCGAGCCGCCGGCGGACCTCCGTGCTCGAGGCGGCCAGGGGCTCGATGTCGATCCAGACGTGGCGCCCGGGCCCGAAGGCCTCCTCGAACCGCCGCCGGGCCGCCTCCGCGGCCTCTCCGGGCCGCCCGAACGCGACGACGAGGGCCCCCGAGACGACCTCCTCCGCGCGGCGCCAGGTCGGCAGGTCGGCAAGCATGTCCGCACCGACGAGGAGCTCGAACGTCCCCCCCGGCCGGAGCCGCCGCAGCTCCCCGAGCGTGTCGACCGTGTAGGAGATCCCCCCCCGGACCCCCTCCAGATCGAGCACCTCGAGGTCCGCGCGGCCGCGGGTGGCGAGCCGCGCCATCTCCAGCCGCTCCGCGAACGGGGCCACGCATCCCCGCTTGTGCGGCGCCTGCCCGGCGGGCACGAGGAGCACCGCCGAAAGCCCCCGCGCCCGCAGCGCAGCCTCCGCCGCCGCCGTGTGGCCAAGGTGGATCGGGTCGAACGAGCCGCCGAGGATCCCGTAGCGCAACGGCGGTCCATCGTAATCTCTTGGCGGTGGACCCGCTCCTCGTCCTCGTCGGCCCGACGGCCAGCGGCAAGTCGCGCGCGGCCATCCCGCTCGCGAGGGCGCTCGACGCCGAGATCGTCTCGCTCGACTCGATGCTCCTCTACCGCGGCATGGACATCGGGACCGACAAGCCGCGCGACACGGGCGGCGTCCCGCACCACCTGATCGACCTCCTCGACCCGCGCGAGCGCTTCGACGTGCGCCGCTACATCGACCTCGCCGAGGAGGCGATCGCGGGGATCCGCGGCCGAGGCCGCCGCGTCCTCGTCGTGGGCGGCACGGGCCTCTACCTGATGGCGCTCCTGAAGGGCGTCTTCGAGGGCCCGCGGTGCGACGCCCTTCTCCGCGCGAGCCTCGCGGCCGTCCCGTCCGCGGAGCTCCACCGCCGCCTCGCCGCCGTCGATCCGGCCACGGCGGGCGCGCTCCACCCGAACGACCGGCGGCGCATCACGCGCGCGCTCGAGGTCTACGAGGCGACGGGGAAGCCGCTCCGCGAGCAGCAGACGCAGTTCCGGGGCCCCGACCGGCACCCCGCGGTGATCGCGGGCATCCGGCGGCCGCGCGAGCGCCTCCGCGCCCGCATCCGCGAGCGCATCGACGAGATGTTCGCGAAGGGGCTCGTCGACGAGGTGCGCCGCCTCGATCTCGGCCCGACGGCGTCCCAGGCGGTCGGCTACAAGGAGGTGCTCGGGTTCCTGCGCGGCGAGTACGACCTCGCGGAGGCGCGGCGCCTCGTCGAGCGGAACACGATCCGTCTCGCGCGCCGCCAGGAGACGTGGTTCAAGCGCTTCCCGGTCCGGTGGATCGACGGCGAGGCGCCCGATCCCGTCGGGCGGCTGGCCCTGGCCCTCCGCTGACCGGCTGCGGCCGCCTATCTCGGCAGCACGAGGGAGTAGCACCGCGCCGACGGGTCGAGCATCGCCCCGAGGCGGCGGTTCACCTCGGGCAGCTTCAGCGCGAAGAGGAGCTCGCGGTAGTCCTTGACGGTCGTGCCGCGCAGGTGGTGCGACGCGAGCATCTGCGCGATCCGCTCCGGCGAGTTGAACGCCCGGGCGAACCCGCCGATC
>JAKLKT010000277.1 GCA_023150495.1 Planctomycetota bacterium | reverse complement strand
CCGCAGGCGGCACGGGCACGAGGCCGTGCTCCTCCGACTCGTAGTCCTCCTCCGCGCGCGGGGGCTCCTCCTGCACCTCGGCCTCGACCGCCCATGCCTCGGCGGCGGGCAGGGGCGCCGGGCGGGAGTCGGCGACCTCGAGCAGGTCCTCGACCGCCGCGAGACCCTCGCGCACTTCGGATTCCTCGCTCTCGGGCGGCGGAGGCGGCGCCTCCGCGACCTCCTCGCCGATGCTCGGGCGCTCGTCGACCTCGATGATCGTCACGCCCTGCCGCTGCTCGATCTCCTCCATCGCGCGCGTCACCGCGAGCGTGCGCTCGTCGGCCGTCGGGTCGCCGTCGTCGACGAAGGTCATGCCCGAGACGCGGCGGCCGGGCGCGTCGAGGCCGAAGCCGCCGCCGCCCGCGTGCGCGGCCAGAGGCATCGGCTCGCGCATCGCGGCCCATGCGCCCTGCCCCGCGAGGTGGAGCCCGAGCAGCATGAGCGCGAGCAGCATCGGGAACCCGACGCCGCCGCCGAACGTGCGGTGGAGCGCGCCACCGACGAGGCTGCCGAGCCCGCCCGCCGTCTGGAGGTTCGCGATGCCGAGCGCGCCCGAGACGCCGACCGTCACAGCGAGGGCGGCGAAGAGGCGGCCCGTGAGCGGCGTGACCCTCGCGATCTTCTCGCCCTTGAAGTAGATGAGGCCCGACCAGACGAGCACGAGCGCGTAGAGCGCGATGATGCCGCCGCCGAACTTCCGGCAGAGGAGCGACACGAGTCCGAAGATCGGGTTTCTCGACTGGTCCCTCAGGTAGGCATGCTCGCCGTGGAGGATCGTCAGGATGCAGAGCACGAGCGTGATCCCGAGGATCAGGAGCGCCACCTTCTCCCGCGAGGTCAGGTACCGACCCCCCGGGCCCTTGATCGGAAGAAACATCCGCATGCCGCCGAACCTCCGGCCGGTATCGTAGGATTACCGACGTAACACCACAAGATAGCGTGGGGGAGGGGCATTGAAAAGGGGGGGGCTCCGGGGGCCGCGGCGCCCCCCCCGGCCCCCCCCCGATCCGGCTTGCCCGCGGTCGCGCGTTATAAAGGGAACGCCATGAGGCGAGCCCGCCGCGCGTGCCTCCTCTTCGTCCTCTGCGCGGGCGCGCTTGCGGCGCCGCCCACCGCGGACGAGCTCCTCTCCTCCACGCTCCCCGAGCGGCGCGAGGAAGGGGCGGCGCTCCTCGGCAAGCAGGGCGACACCGCGGCGGCGAAGCGGCTCACCGCGCTCCTGGACGACCCCGACTGGGGCGTGCAGATGGCGGCGATCCGCGCGCTCGCCCCGATCCGGTTCGAGGACGGGCGCGACGCGCTCCGCGAGAAGGCGCTCGAGGGGAAGATCCGCGCGATCCGCACGCTCGCCGCGCGGTGCCTGAAGGAGCACGACGCGGAGCACCAGGCGGCGCGCATCGCGAACAACCTCACGCGGTACAAGGGCGAGGCGCGGCTGCCCGCGCTCGAGGCGCTCGGGATCCTCGGCACCGCGGAGGCGATCGAGGCGCTCTCCGACCAGATGCGCGCGCCCGAACCCGAGCACCGGATCGGCGCGGCGCGAGCGCTCGCGCGCCTGCACGGCGGCGAGAAGGGCCTCGTCCGCGGGCTCAAGGACAAGGAGCCCGCCGTCGTGATCCTCGCCGCGGTGGCACTCGCGGGCGTGGACAGCGACAACGCGCGCGCGGAGGTGCTCGACCACGTCGAGAAGCTCGACCCGATCGAGGGGTACGTCTTCCGGCGCGTCGGCCGCCGCGGCGGCGAGACGAACCGCGAGGCGTTCGCGAAGGTGCTCGAGGAGCGGATCGCGAAGTCGAAGCAGCCGTGCGCGCTGCTCCAGGTCTCGCTCGCCGCCGCCGCGCCGGTGAAGTCCGCGCGCGCGCACTTCGGGAACAGCGACCCGCTCACGCGCACGTTCGCGTACAAGGCCGCGGCGTTCCACGCCGAGCGCGTGACGCCGGAGGAGGCCGCCGCGGGGCTCTCGGACAAGGACCGGCGCGTGCGGCTCGCCGCCGCGGAGGCGGTGCTCGCGGGCACGCCGCCCGTCGACGCGCTGAACGCGCTCCTCGCGCACAGGGACGGCGACGTCGCGATGGTCGCGGTGCGCCGCGCCCTCGAGATGCGCTGCAAGGACGTGCTGCCGGCGGTCGCCGCGCTCGCGAAGGGCGAGGCGCCCGCCGCGAAGAAGGACTGGCCCGTGCGTGCCGCCGCCTGCGTCGCCCTCGGCCGCATCGGCTGGGAGAAGGAGCTCGACACGCTCGCCGCGCTCGCGAAGGCCCGGGAGTGGCAGATCCGAGCGGCCGCGTACGAGGGGCTCTACCACTGCTACGACAAGCGCGCGATCCCGATCCTCATCGCCGCGTTCGCCGAGAAGCACCCGGTCGCGCGCATGACGGCGCGCAAGAACCTCAAGAACCTCACGCGCCAGACCTTCGCCCAGAAGCAGATGTACGAGAGCTGGTGGGAGAAGCAGAAGGACCGGCTCGAGCTCGAGCACCCCGAGAAGAAGCTCGAGGAGCTCGACAAGTACGGCTACGACACGAAGAAGTACATGCAGGAGATCCTGCGCGGCACCGACATCGTGGCGGTCCTCGGGCGCTGGGACAAGGTGCAGCTCGTCCTCGAGGACCTCCAGGTGCCGCACCAGGCGATCCGCGCGCAGGAGATCAAGGACTACGGGCTCTCGCCGAAGCAGATCGTGCTCGTCAACTGCGAGGGGTCGATCGACAACACCGTGACCGAGTACCTCCAGTGGATGGTGATCTGCGGCGGCTACATGGCGACGACGGACTGGTCGCTCGTGAACGCGACGACGAAGACCTTCCCCGGCGTCGTGAAGGGCTACGTGAAGCAGTCGACGGGGAACGACGTCGTCGTCGTCGAGCCCGTCGCGCCGGACCACCCCTACTGCAAGGGCGTCTTCCACGAGGACGTCGAGCTCATGTGGTGGCTCGAGATCCAGGCCTTCCCGATCGCGATCGACGACCCGGGCCGCGCGAACGTGCTCGTGGACAGCCTCCAGATGCTCACGCGCTACGGCAGCTCCGCGATGATGGTCGAGTGGACCGAGGGCCTCGGCAAGGTCATGCACTCGACGAGCCACTTCTACCTGCAGAAGGAGGGGTTCGCGAAGGCGTCGAGCGAGGAGGAGCGGAAGATCTTCGCGGTGGACCACCTCGGCCTCACGCCGCAGGAGATCCGCGAGCTCGACGCGAAGGGCGCGTTCAAGAACATCGAGAACACGACGCCGATCAGCCGCACCTACTCGATGTTCCACCTGCTCGCGAACTTCATCAACGAGAAGCAGCGCCGCGACCTGCAGCGGTAGCGCCCGGGCACGGGAAGCCGGGGGGGTCCGGGGGCCGGCCGCGGGGCCCGCGCGCGCGGCCGGCGCGGAGCCGCTACCATTCCGGGATGAAGGGCTACGAGCCGGCCATGAGTTTCGGCGAGGAGGACGCCCGGGAGTACCTGGACCTCCGGCGCGGCGACGAGGAGGCCGCCGTCGCGTTCCTCGAACGCCTCGCGGGCGAGGGGCCCGCCCTCGAGCTCGCCATCGGCACGGGGCGCATCGCGCTGCCGCTCGCGGAGAGGGGCATCCGCGTCGACGGCATCGACATCTCCCCCGCGATGGTCGAGCAGCTGCGCGCGCGGCCCGGCGGCGACAAGCTCCAGGTCGTGATCGGGGACTTCGCCGACGTGCCGGTGCCCGGCACCTACCGCCTCGTCTACGTCGTGTGGAACACGATCTTCAACCTCCTCACCCAGGACGACCAGGTGCGCTGCTTCGGAAACGTCGCCGCGCACCTCTCAGACGAGGGCTCGTTCGTCGTCGAGGCGTTCGTGCCCTCCTTCCTCCACCGGCTCCGGAACGACCAGTACGTGGAGGCCGAGAAGATCGAGGTCGACGCGGTGAAGCTCGACCTCCTGCGCCACGACGCGGCGAGGCAGATGATCGAGGAGAGCCACGTGACCATCACGGAGCACGGCACGCGCCTCGCCCCGGTCGTCCAGCGCTACGCGTGGCCCGCGGAGCTCGACCTCATGGCGCGGATCGCGGGGCTCCGCCTCAAGGAGCGGTGGGGCGGATGGGACCGGACGCCGTTCGAGTCGAAGAGCGGCGTCCACGTGTCGGTCTACGGCCGCTGAATCCCCCTGCCCCCGCGCCCCCTCACCCCCGCGCGACGGCGTACAATCGACGCCCATGACGCTCGCGAGCGCCGTCCTCGTCCGCGAGCCGGACACGCCTTGGCCCGACCCGGGCGACCGGCTCATCGACCGCGTGCGCGCCGCGATGCGCGTGCGCCACCTGAGCCCGCGCACCGAGCAGGCGTATCTCGACTGGATGCGCCGCTACTTCGAGTTCCACGGGAGGCGCCACCCCGCCACGCTCGGCGCCGAGGAGGTGGGCGCCTTCCTCTCCGACCTCGCGACCGCGAGGCGCGTGTCGGCCTCGACGCAGAACCAGGCGCTCGCCGCGCTCCTCTTCCTCTACGGCGAGGTGCTCGAGGTGAAGCTTCCGTGGCTCGACGACCTCGCCCGCGCCCCGCGGCCCGCGCGCCTGCCGACCGTGCTCTCGCGCGAGGAGGTCCGCGCCGTGCTCGACCGCATGGAGGGCGTCCCGAGGCTGATGGCGTCGCTGCTCTACGGGTCGGGGCTGCGGCTCATGGAGTGCTGCCGGCTGCGCGTGAAGGACGTCGATCTCGCGCGCCGGCAGATCACGGTGCGCGAGGGGAAGGGGCGGCGGGACCGCGCCACGCTCCTGCCGGAGTCGCTGCGGCCCTTGTTGACGAGCCATCTCGAGGGGGTCCGGGGGCAGCACGGCGCGGACCTCGCGGCCGGGGCGGGGTTCGTCGCGCTGCCCGCGTCGCTCGCGACGAAGCTGCCCGCGGCGCGCCGCGACTGGGCGTGGCAGTGGGCGTTCCCGG
>JAKLKT010000276.1 GCA_023150495.1 Planctomycetota bacterium | reverse complement strand
CGCCGCGCGGGACCGGGACGACGACGTGCGCGCCGCCGCCGAGCAGGCGCTCGAACGGCTCCGCAGCGCAGAGCGCTAGAAACCAGGCCCTGTCCGGAAGCCCTCCTGGAGTCCGCCGGCCGCGAGGCTGCCGGGCTCCGGCGCGCCACACGCCTCCGCGGTCCCGCTACTCGATCTCCGCGAGGAGCACCTCGACGGCCTTGTCGAGCTGCGGGTCGTCGCCTCGGGCCGCGGCCTCGGGGTCGGAGGGCACGAGCACGTCCGGCTCGAGCTCGAGGTTCTCGAGGTACCTCCCGTCCTCCGTCACGAAGCCGACCTGCGGCACGCCGAAGGTGGTCGCGCCGTCGATCTGGCGCTCCCACCAGACCGCCGTGCCCGTGCCGGCCACGGGAGCGCCGACGAGCTTCCCCACGCCGAGCTTCCGGAACACGTACGGGAAGATGTGCGCGTCGGAGTAGTTGCCCTCGCACTGGAGCACGACGACCGGCCGCGCCCAGCGCGCCCACGGCTCGCCGCCGAACGAGCCGCGCTCCTTCCCGCGCGGGTGCAGCGTCAGGTACTCGCGGCCGGAGAGGAACGTCACGAGGTCGTCGTGGTTGTTCCCGCCGCCGTTGAAGCGCGTGTCGAGGACGAGCCCCTTCTTGTCGCCGCAGCGCCCGAGCGTCTCCTTGAAGACCTCGCGGTAGGCGTCGTCGTTCATTCCGCGCATGTGCGCGTAGCCGAGCTTCCCGCCCGACAGCCGGTCCACGCGCTCGCGGCACCGCGCGACCCAGCGCCGGTAGAGGAGGTTGCGCTCCTCGCGCGGCGGGACCGGTCGCACCACCTGCTCGTACGTCGTCCCGTCCGGCCGCCGGAGGCCGAGCCGCACCGGCTTCCCGGCCTTCCGGTCGAGGAGCGCGAAGTGCTCCACCGCGGGGCCGAGCTCCGTCCCGTCGATGTGCGTGAGCACGTCGCCGGCGCGGATCCCCGACCCGGCCTGCGCCGCCGGGCCCAGCGGGAGCGCCTCGGCGACGGTCAGCGCCTCGTCGGCGAAGAGGATGCCGAGCGCCGCGGTCTCGTCGCCCTCCTCGCCGCGCGGGCGGAAGCCGGCGCCCGTGTGCGAGGCGTTCAGCTCGCCCGCGAGCTCGGACAGGAGCTCCGCGAAGTCGTGGCCCGTCTCGACGTGCGGGAGGAACTGCGCGTAGTGCCGCCTCAGCCCGTCCCAGTCCGCGCCGTGGAGCTTCTCCTCGTAGAACTTCTCGCGCGCAAGGCGCCAGCAGTGGTCGAAGACGTACGCCCGCTCGTCCGCGCCCGAGATCGTCATCTCCGCGGAATACGCGACCGGCTTCGCCGCGCCGTCGAGCGGGAGCTTCGCGATCGCGCCGCGGTGGCGACGCACGAAGACCGCCTTCCCGTCCTTGCCGAACGACACTTCGCCGGGCTCGTCGTCGCCCGCCTTCGACAGCTTCCGCATCGAGCCCTCGCGCACCTCGGCGAGCCAGACGTCCCACTTGCCCTCGATCTCCGCGAAGTAGGCGACCTTCTCGCCGTCGGGGGAGAGGGCGAACCCGCCGACCCTCGACGACTGGTGCGTGAGCCGCCTCGTGCGCTCCTCGCGTCCTTCGAACTCGATCTTCAGGGGGTCCGGGGGCGCGGGCTCCTTCCTAGCCTCGCCCTGCTCGCCCTCCTCCCCCTTGCCCCCCTTGCCCCCCTTCTTCCCCTTCCTCTTCTCCTTCGTGCGCTCGAACTCCTCGTCGCTCATGTGCGACCGGTCGTGCGCCTCCTGCGTCAGGTCCATCGCGAGGAGGTCGGCCTCGGATTCCCAGCTGCCGTGGTCGCGGCGGCCGAAGCGGTTCGAGGCGAAGAGGATCGCCGTTCCGTCCGCGCTCCACTGCGGCGCCCACTCCTCGTAGCCGCTGAGCGTCATGTCGGTGAGCGCGCCGGTCGCGATCTCCACGACCGCGATGTCGCAAATCCAGCGGCCCTGCTGGATCACGCTGCAGACGAGCCAGCGCGAGTCGGGCGACCACGCGAAGCGGACGTCGCCGTCCTCGTAGGAGTAGTTGCGCGCGGCGGGCACGAGGGCACGGCTCTGCCCGGTGGCGGGGTCGAGGATCGCGATCTCGTCGCGGTTCCGGACGTAGGCGAGCAGCTTCCCGTCCGGACTCGGGAGCGGCTGGAACTCCTCGTCCGGCGTGTGGAGCACCGGCGTCTCCTTCACGAGCGTGGCCCGGAAGAAGCGCTCCTCGTCGGGACGCGCGAGCGTCGACGCGTAGACGTTCCAGGAGCCGTCGCGCTCGCCCGCGTAGTAGAGGGTCTTGCCGTCGGGCGACCAGGCCAGGTTCCGCTCCTGCTCGGGCGTGGACGTGATCCGCTTCGTCGTCCCGTGCTCCACCGACGCGACGAAGACCTCCCCGCGCACGACGAAGGCGACCTCCTCCTCGTCGGGCGACACCGCGAACTCGGTCGCGCCGTCGCGGAAGGTCTCGACGCGCGCCGGGTTCGTGCGCTCGCCGGCGGCGACGGTGATCCGCAGCTCGCGCGGATCGCGGCCGGCGCGCTTCGTCCAGATCGTCCCGGTGTAGGCGTAGCAGAGCGTGCCGTCGCCCGCAGCGCTGAGGAACCGGACCGGGTGCGGGCCGTGCCGCGTCACCTGCTCCGGCGCACCGCTGCCGTCCGCGGGCCGCGACCAGACGTTGAAGCTCCCGGAAGCCTCGCTCAGGTAGAAGATCGCCTTCCCGTCGGGCGACCAGGCGGGATCCCTGTCCTCGCCCTTGAAGTCGGTGAGGCGCCGGTGCTTGCCGTTGCTCGCCACCCAGACGTCGCGCGCGACCGACGACGTGTGGTGCTTCCTCCACTGGTTCTCGAACCCCTTGAGATCGGTGTAGGCGAGCGCTGTGCCGTCGGGGCTCGGCCTCGCGCCGAGGGCGGGCGTGGTGAGCTCGAGCCGCGGCCGGCCGCCCTCGACGGCGACGGAGTAGAGCTCCGGGAACCCGAGCGCCGCGAGGAACGCCTGCGGCGCGTCGTGACGCGCGGCGCTGAAGAGCACGCGCTTCCCGTCGGGCGTGAAGCTCGCGGGCGTGTCGTGTCCGCTGTGCGACGTGAGGCGTCGCGCGGGGCCGCCCGCCGCAGCGACGACGAACACGTCCAAGTTGCCGTGGCGGTCCGAGGCGAACGCGATCGTGCGTCCGTCGGGCGACCAGACGGGCCAGCTCTCGTGGGCGACGTGGCTCGTGAGCAACCGAGCCTCGCCCCCGTCCGCCGAGCAGAGCCAGAGGTCGCCTCTGTAGGAGAAGGCGATCGTCGTGCCGTCGGGCGAGATCGCGGGGTAGCGGAGCCAGCGCGCCTCGTCGGCGCCCGCCGCCGCGGCGAGGAGGAGGAGAGTGGTGAGGGCAGCTCGCATGGAAGCCGGATAGCGTACCCGGTCCCGGCGCGCCGCCTCCCCCGGAACCCTCTCCTGTCCCCTTTCCGGTGGGACCGCAGGTTGGCGGTCCCGCTGTCGATCCGTCGATATTCCCTGCCGACGCCCTCCCTTTTCCCTTGGAGTGCGAACATCTGGCGCGCGGCCCTGGGCGGCGCGAGCCCGCCCCCGAGCCTACGGAGGGGTCCGACAGAATCCTGCCTGATCGGAGCCGGGGGCTCCGGGGGACCCCGTCTCCACAGGACCACGGCGAGGCAGGCCCTACAATGCCCGCATGAACGTGGTCTTCGTGCTCTCGGACTACGTACTCCACAACCGGGTCGTCTCCGACTACATCGCGGCTCGGCCGCAGGACCGCGTCTCGATCGTCAAGGTGCCGCTCGTCCTCAAGGGGAAGGGACGTCTCGAGACCGCGCGCCGGATCGCGCCGCAACTCTCGCGCCGCTTCCTGCTCGGCAAGATCCTCGAGGCGCTCGTGCTGGCGGCGATCACCCTGATCCCGAAGGTGCTCGACCGCGGCGCGGTCTTCCGCCGGCTCCGCTCGATCGCCCGGCGCCACGGACTGCCTTTCCTGCGCACGAGCAACGTGATGTCGGAGGAGGCGCTCGCGTTCGTGCGCGCGCGGCAGCCGGACCTCGTGGTCACGCTCTTCCACCAGATCGTGAAGCGCCCGCTCCTCGACCTGCCGCGCAAGGGCGTCGTGAACATCCATCCGGGGCTCCTGCCGGCGTTCCGCGGGATCCAGCCCTACTTCTGGGAGCTCGCCCTCGGCCACGGGCGCGCGGGCGCGACGCTGCACCTGATCGAGGACGAGACGATCGACACCGGCCGCGTCCTCGCCAGCGGCGCCTACGCGACGTGGCCCGGCATGTCGGTGCAGCTCAACTACTACCTGACCGCGCAGGTCGCCGCGCGCCTGCTCCCCGGGTGCGCGGAGGGGCTCGAGCAGGGACGCGCCGCGCCCGCCGCGCAGCCGGACGGCGGCGCCTACCACCGCTGGCCCGACAGCGCGGCCTTCGACCGGCTCGAGGCGGCTGGCCACGCGCTCTTCTCGTGGAGGGACCTCTGGGGCATCCTCTCGGGCCGCTACGACGCCTTCGTCGCCGAGGAGGCCCCTTCCGCCGCCGCCTAGAACGCTACAATGCCACGCATGTGGCGTGGTTGGGGACTGATGCTTCTCGCCGGGGCCGTCCTCGCGGGCGACCCGTTCGGCGGGTCGATCACGGGCGGCAAGGCGAAGGAGCTGGTCGACCGCGGCGCGCCGCTCCTCAGGGAGGCGGAGGAGATCTTCAAGCGCTCGTACGTGCTCGAGGAGGGGACCGTGGAGGAGCGCGAGGCGGCGGTGAAGAAGGCCGTCGGCCTCCTCGACCAGGGGACCGCGCTCTACCAGCAGGCGCTCGAGATGGAGGAGGACGCCTCGATCAACGCGCAGATTGTGAACGCGGCGCGAAAGCTCGCGAAGCTCCGCGCGTGGCTCTTCCACCTCGAGATGGCGCGGAAGGTGAAGGAGCGTCCGGCGCCGCAGCCCGCGCCCGAGGCCGGGACGCCGGAGC
>JAKLKT010000275.1 GCA_023150495.1 Planctomycetota bacterium | reverse complement strand
GAAGGCGTAGATGCCGCAGGAGCGTAGCCCCCTGCCGGAACGGCAGGGGGCGAAGGCTGGTGGGCCCAACTGGACTTGAACCAGTGACCCCCTGGTTGTCGACCAGGTACTCTAGCCAACTGAGCTATGGGCCCGTAACGCGGGGGATTATCGACTGCACCCCGGCGGAACTTCAAGTTACCGCCCGGGTTCCGATAAACCAGAGGTATCCTCTACCTGCCCATGCAGCGGCTGCTCACGGTACTCGTCCTCGTCCTCCTCGTCGCCGTCGCGGCCCTCGGCGTCGCCGTCTACGAGCTCAAGGACGCGGGCCCGTCCGCGAGCCGCCAGCCGCCCGTCGCCCGCCCGTCGGCGCTCCCCGAGCTCGACTCCGCAGCCGAGGCCCGCGCAGCCGAGCAGGACAGGAAGATCCGCGAACTGCTCGACAAGGTCGCGTCCCTCGATCGGCAGATCCGGTCGCGCCCGGTGACGTCGGAGACCCCCTCGGGTGCGGGGGGAGGGGGCGTGGGGGAGGGGGGGCCGCCCGCGATCGTCGCGGCGCCGGGCGTCCGCCCCCGCGACGCGACCGGGAACCTCGTCATCACCGAGGAGGACGTCGAGTTCTTCTCGAAGGTCCAGGAGCACGTCCTCCGCCAGCAGCGGATCGACAACCAGGTCCGCGGCGTCATGCTCCGCGTCGACCGCATGGCCGGCCGCGGCGAGATCCTCCCCCTCGCGGCCGACCGCCGCGCCGACGTCGAGCGCGTCCTCCGGAAGTATGTCGCCGCGGGCGACGACCTGACCGCGCGCTACCTCCGCTCCCCCGACGAGGAGGTCTCCCAGCTCTCGAGCGAGCAGCGCAGGGAGGAGCTCACGCAGGCGCGCACGGAACTCGTCGCCGCCGCGCAGGGCGAGCTCGACCCCGTCCTCGGCCCTGACGACGCGAAGAAGATCGCCGACGAGGCGCTCCAGCGGCCCTGGGGCCTCGGTCGCACCGGCCGCCGCTTCGAGAGCGAGCGGTAGGCGGACTCCCCCTGCCCCCGCCACCCCCTGACCCCCTCCCGCCCTGCGGGGTTAGGTTCCAAGGACCCTCCCTGATAAACTCCCCGCCTCTTTACGGAGGCGAAGATGATCGTCGGCGTACCGACCGAGATCAAGGACAACGAGAACCGCGTCGGCATGGTCCCCGGCGGCGTCGCGCAGCTGGTCGCGCACGGCCACACCGTGCTCGTCCAGAAGGGCGCGGGCCTCGGGAGCGGGTTCCAGGACCAGGCCTACGTCGACAAGGGCGCGAAGATCGTCGACGGCGCGAAGGAGATCTTCCAGCGCGCCGACATGATCGTGAAGGTCAAGGAGCCGCTCCAGGCCGAGTACCCGCTCATCCGGAAGGGCCAGATCCTCTTCACCTACTTCCACTTCGCGGCGTCGGAGGAGCTGACGCGCGCGATGCTGAAGACCGGCGCGACCTGCATCGCGTACGAGACGATCCTCGACGCGCACGGCCGGCTGCCGCTCCTGACCCCGATGAGCGAGGTCGCGGGGCGCATGGCCGCGCAGATCGGCGCCTACTACCTCCAGAAGCCCGAGGGCGGGCGCGGCGTGCTCCTCGGCGGCGTGCCCGGCGTCCCCTACTCCGACGTCGTGATCATCGGCGGCGGCGTCGTCGGCACGCAGGCCGCGTGGATGGCCGCGGGCCTCGGCGCGCGCGTCACGATCCTCGACATCAGCCTCGACCGCCTGCGGTACCTCGACGACGTGATGCCCAAGAACGTCACGACGCTTCATTCGAACCCGGACTCGATCCTCGGCGCCTGCCGCCGCGCGGACCTGCTCATCGGCGCCGTCCTCATCGAGGGGGCGAAGGCGCCCGTGCTCGTCCCGCGCAGCTACCTGAAGGAGATGAAGGAGGGCTCGGTGATCGTGGACGTGGCCGTCGACCAGGGCGGCTGCATCGAGACCACGAAGCCCACGACGCACTCGAACCCGACCTTCGTCGTGGACGGCGTGCTCCACTACTGCGTCGCGAACATGCCGGGCGCCGTGCCCCGGACGTCCACCTACGCGCTCACGAACGCGACGATCCCGTACGCGGTCCGGCTCGCGGACAAGGGCGTCTCGAAGGCGATCCTCGAGGACCACGGGTTCGCGCAGGGGATCAACGTGATCGCCGGGAAGGTGACGCATCCGGGCGTCGCGCAGGCCTTCGGGCTCGAGCTCGCCGCGCTGGAATCGGTCCTGAAGTAGATGGAAGACGCCCGCCTGGCCGGGGACCTCAACCGGGGGCGGCTCCTCCCTCGCCTCTTCACCTTCGGCATCCCCCTCGTGCTGGGGATGTTCTTCCACTCGCTCTTCAACCTCGCCGACCTGATCATCGTCGGCAAGCTCGGGCCGTGGGCGCTCGCCGCGGTCAACCAGGCGTCGCTCGTCGGGTTCGTCCCGATGCTCATC
Organism: Planctomycetota bacterium; assembly: GCA_023150495.1. Taxonomy (GTDB): domain Bacteria; phylum Planctomycetota; class PLA2; order PLA2; family PLA2; genus PLA2. The sequence continues at coordinate 2,530 of JAKLKT010000275.1, read as the reverse complement.
TGCACGGGCGTCAACACCGCGTCGATCGCGATCATCTCGCGCAACTTCGGGATGCGGAACTACCGGCGCGCGAACGCGAACGCGCTCCAGGCGTTCCTGCTGCTGCTCTTCCTGTCGGTCGCGCTCGGCTTCCCGAGCTACTGGTGGGCGGACCTGCTCAACCGGCTCGTCGGCTCCACCGGGGACGCGCTTCCGGCGGCGAACGACTACCTGCGGATCACCTCCGCGGGCATGTTCACGATGTTCCTGCTCATGCAGGTGACCGCGCAGCTCCGCGCGGGGGGGAACGCGCGCTGGCCGATGATCCTGCTCATCGGCGCGAACGTCCTCAACGTCGTGCTCACGATCGGGCTCGTGTACGGCCTCTGGGGGCTGCCCCGGCTCGAGGTGGCGGGGGCCGCGTGGGGGACGGTGATCGCGCGCGGGCTCTTCGCCGTGTTCGGTCTCTACCTCGTCACGCGTCACGCGGCGCCGGTGCGGCTCGACCTGCGGCGCATCCGGCTGCGGGGGCGGATGATCTGGAACCTGACGAGGCTCGGGATCCCGTCGTCGCTCCAGTTCGTCGTCCGGGTCGTCGGCTACGGCGCGATCCTGAATCTGGTCACGCGGTTCGGCCGGGCGGAGGACATGCACGCCGCGCTCGCGGTCGGCTTCCGGCTCGACCTGCTCGCGATCTTCACCGGCGCGGGGTGGGGGGGCGCCGCGGCCGCGATGGTCGGGCAGGCGCTCGGCGCGCGGCAGCAGGGGCGCGCGGAGCGGGCCGGATGGGTCGCCGTCCTCTTCGACGTCGCGACGATGGTCGGCATCGGCGTCGCGTACTGGATCTACGCCCACTGGCTCGTGTCGTTCTTCGGCGAGGACCCGGCCAAGGACCCGCAGTTCGAGGCGATGCACGCCATGGGCGTCGAGTACGTGCGGATCACGGTGTGGGCCTACGCATTCGCGGGGGTCGCGATCACGCTCGCCCACGCGCTCAACGGCGCCGGCAGCACGAAGACGCCGCTGCTGCTCGACTCGATCGTGCTCGTGATCCAGCTCCCCGTGGCCGCCTTCGTCTGCCTGAACCACCGGGAGCACGGCTACGGGCCCCAGGACCTCTGGTGGAGCCTCGTCCTCACCACGGTCATCGCCGCGGCGCTCTACGCCCTCGTCTGGGAGCGGGGGCACTGGAAGCACAAGAGCGTCCAGTGACGGGTTTGGCGTAGAATCCTCCCCCTGTGATGCTCACGGAAGAGGCGGTCCCCAAGTTCGAGCGCCTGATGAACCTCGTGGCGTTCCTGCTCGCGTCGCCCGAGCCGGTGCCCTTCGCCTCCATCCGGAAGCTCGTCGTGGGCTACAGCGACACCGCCCGGGAGGACGCGGTCGAGAAGCGGTTCGACCGGGACAAGAAGGAGCTCCGGGAGATCGGGATCCCGGTCGAGTACGTCCAGAGCGACGAGCAGGGCCGCGACGGCTACTACATCCCCCGGGAGCAGTACTTCCACACGGAGCTCGACCTGACCCAGGACGAGGCGGCCGTGCTCGTCATGCTCGCGAACTCCGCGCGCGGGGGGAGCGACGCCATCTCGAGCAACCTGCGCTCGGCGCTGCTCAAGATGGCGATCGACTCGCCGCTCGAGGAGGAGGTCGCGAACGCGATCGCCCAGCGGCGCGTCCACGCGTTCACGCGCGGCAAGCGCGACCGCGCGGTGCTCGACAACCTCGACCGGCTCGTCGCCGCGGTCGCCGGGCGGCGCGTCGTCCGCTTCCGCTACCGGAAGCCGGACACGAAGAAGGTGACCGAGCGCACCGTGCACCCCTTCGGCCTCGGCTACCGCGAGGGAGAGTGGTACCTCGTCGGCGAGGACCAGGAGAAGAGGGCGCTGCGCCAGTTCAAGGTCGTGCGGATCCAGGGGCAGGTGTCGGTGAAGAAGGCGCGCGGGCCCGCGTTCCGCGTCCCCGCCGGCTTCGACATCGAGGAGCACATCGAGCGGCCGCCGTGGGAGTACGCGGGCGGCAAGGCCGAGGTCGCGGAGATCCGCTTCCATCCCGACGTCGCGTGGATGGTCGGGGAGAACCTCGCCCCCGGCCAGCAGTTCGACGTGAAGGCGGACGGGTCGGGCGTGCTGAAGCTCAAGGTCCGCCGGGCGCCCGACACGCACCAGAGGCTCCTGCGCTACCTCGCGGCCTTCTCGGGCGAGTGCGCGGTCGTCTCCCCGGCGTGGCTCCGCAAGCAGGCGGTCGCGCACCTGAAGGCGCTGCGCGAACGGTGCGACTGATGGCGCTCCCGCTCGCGAAGCTCCGCCTCTACCTGTCGCTCATCCCGCTGCTGCGGGAGCGGCCGGGGATCACGTTCAAGGAGGTCGCGGACCATCTCGGCATGAGCCCGCACGCGGCGCAGCGCGAGATCCCCGAGGCGCTCATGCTCTGCGGCGTGCCGCCGTACATGCCGCACGACTACATCGCCTGCTACACCGAGGAGGATCGCGTCACGGTCCGCTTCGCCGACCACTTCAAGCGGCCGGCGCGGATCACGCTCGGCGAGGCGGCG
>JAKLKT010000274.1 GCA_023150495.1 Planctomycetota bacterium | reverse complement strand
GGGCGGCTGCTCGAGCGCGCGCAGGAGCGTGTCCTGCACCGCGTCCTCGGCCTCGTGCTCGTCGAGGAGCGAGCGCGCGACGGCGCGCACGAAGCGGACGTGCTCAGGGAGCACATCCGAGATGAACATCGGGCCGTCGCTCATGCACCCCTGCCTGACCACTACGAATCCCGCGCGGGGCGCCGGGGGGTTCACCGGCCGGGACCGCGGCGCACCGGGAACGACATTCGGCGAAACCGCGCGGTAACGCAAGTGTCGCGTGTTCGCGTCACGTCGCCAAGCCGCCTCGAACGCGGGTTTTTACATGAACCCCGGCCGGGCCACCCGGGATTCCTGATCTCGGAGCGCGCGTCCCCTCCCGGGTCGCGCAAGTCCGAGGGAGATTCCATGCTGATCATCCGACGTCACATCGGCCGGCTCGCGCTGGTCGGGCTTTCGATGGCCGCCTCCTGCGGCGGGGGCGGAGGGGGCTCCGGGGGAGGCGGGGGCGAGACGAGCGGGTCCTTCCGCCTCGTGCAGTTCCTCGAGCAGGGCCAGAACGGGATCCCGCGCAACCGCGTCCTCACGTTCGTCTTCTCCGCGCCGGTCGCGCCGGCGCAGGACTTCTCCGAGCGCCTCAAGATCCAGAACACGCAGGGCAACCCGGGCTCGAACTTCTCCCTCGCGACGGGGACGTACGAGACGGTGGGCGACCGCGTGACCTTCAACCCGCGCCTCCCGAACAAGGAGGACCGGAGCGACGCCGGGTTCCGCGAGAACGGGGACTACACGGTGTTCCTGAAGGCGGGACCGGACGCGCTCCGTTCGGTGGCGGGCGACCCGATCTCGGTCCCGCAGGAGCTGCTCTTCGAGACGAGCGAGTTCTTCGAGGACCCGTCTCCCGCGCAGCCGCCCCGCGTGAAGGGGCTCTGGGCCCGGGACACGACGCAGGTCCCGACGGCGCCGCGCTTCGACGTCTCGCGGCTCGACCCGCGGCCCGGCGAGCAGGCGGTCCTCGACAACGCAACCCTGATCGGGGCGGAACGCGTCATCGATCCGGGCGCCGGCGGCGGCCCCGACTACGGGACGCCGTGGCGCTTCGAGCTCGAGCTGACGGAGCCGGTCGACCCGTTGACCGTCACCACGGACACGATCCAGATGTTCGAGATCCGCTCCGACGCGACGACCTCGGGCGACGCGGCCCCGCCGTTCGCGCCGGACGGCTACTTCGGCACGCCGGTGACGTTCAAGGTCCCGATCAGCGTGAGCCTGGAGCAGCAGATCCTGCCGGGCGGCGCCTACGACGTGAAGATCGTCGTGCAGCCGCGCGTCACGCTCGTCGACAACACGCGCTACCGGCTCACGTTCGCCGGCGCCATCATCGGCATCGACTTCCGGCAGCAGTTCATCGGCGTCAACGGCCTCACGGGCGACGGCGAGACGGTCGTCTCCGGCACCACGCCCTACCCGGAGCCGGGCGGCCTCGGCTACATCGCGGAGCTGATCGTGCGCGACCGGCCGGTCATCACCGCCAAGCGCACGCTCACCTACAACCCGATCGAGGACGGCATCAGGGCCGAGGTGGGCCAGACGTCGAACGACGTCGCGAAGTTCAACACCGCGCTCTACAACCCCGCGTCCAGCCCCGGGAAGGCCGTCGGCTACCTCGGCGCGTTCGGCACGGGCAAGGACGGCAACCTCGCGGTCGCGAGCGGCTTGATCCACACGATCGATACGGGCGACACGCCGAACCCCCCGCTCGGCAGGCCCTTCCAGGTGTTCGACCTGAACCCGAACGACGACTACCTGAACAACACGCTCCCGGGCGGCCTCCGCACGTACGACTCGCGGCAGCCGTTCGAGCTGCACCTCCAGTCGCTCACGGTGAGCACGGGCGCCGTGCTCCGGTTCGTCGGCGTGAACCCGGCCCTCCTGCGGGTGCAGGGGATCTCGCAGATCGCCGGCACGATCGACGTCTCGGGCGCCAAGGGCGACGACTCCCCCGGCAAGAGCGTCGCCAACGGAGGCAAGGCCGGGCCGGGCGGCGGCGACGGCGGCACGTCGAGGTCGGGCTCGAGCTGCAGCTACCTCGGCATCTACCAGAACTGCGCGGCGTCGACGTTCAACCTCGTGCTCACGTCGTGCGGCACGGCCAACTGGCCGTACAGCGTGAACGGCGCCGGGCCCGGCCGCGGGCAGGCGGGCGGCTCGATGGCGGGCTACATCTACTACTCGCCCCCTTCCGCGGGCGCCAACTCGGGCACCGGCGGCGGCGGCGGGAGCCACGGCACGGCCGGGACCTCGGGCTCGGACATCGTCAGCGCGACCGCGCCGGCGGGCACCGGAGGCAACTGCTTCGCGCCGTCGTACTACACGACCCAGAACTCCGGCGTCGTCGGCGTGCGCGGGAGGCCCGGCACGGTCTACGGCGACCCGACCGTCGCGGACATCACCTGGGGCGGCTCGGGCGGCGGCGCCGGCGGCGCGACCGGCAACTACTCGAGCTTCAGCACGAACGGCCCGGGCGGCGCCGGCGGCGGCGCCGGCGGCTCGCTCACGGTGATCGGCGCCGGCTCGATCATCGCCACGGGCGGCCTCATCAACGCCTCGGGCGGCGCCGGCGGCGCGGGCGCGCAGAGGGTCTACACGAGCATCCCGCAGAACTACTTCACGCTCTCCGGGGGCGGCGGCGGCGCGTCGGGCGGCACCATCTGCCTCATCTCCGGCGAGAACATCGCGCTGACCGCCAGCGTGCTCGACACGGCGGGCGGCCTCGGCGGCGCGGCCCCCAGCCTCCAGAGCGGCACGTGCACCCATTGCAACACGGGCGGCAACGGCGGCAAGGGCATCATCTTCCTGATGGACCCGGACGGGCTCGTCTCGGGCCTCTTCCCGAACGGCGCCGGCACCTATCCGACCTTCGTCGGCGGCTACCTGACGATCTCGACCTTCACGACCGCGGGCGACCGCTTCGGCGAGACCCACGCCGTGACCGAGCTCTTCAACATCCCCGCCGCCAACCCGACCTACCTCGAGTTCGACGGCGGCACGGACATCCTCGCGACGGTCAACAACGCGACCCAGCAGATCCTCCTCTACGCGAGCTCGGCGAAGGGCGACACGGACGACCCGCTCGAGCCGAACATCTTCACGGAGATCCCGGAGGTGCTCGTCGCGCGCGTCCACTACCAGAACGGCGCGACGCAGGTCGACGTGAGTTTCGACGCGATGGACCAGCTCAACCCGACGGGCCCGAACCGCGACGCCTACGTCCGGATCGACGCCTTCTTCGACTACGGCAACCTGGTCGAGGCCGCCCTCGGCCCGTTCGCCTACATGGACCGCGTGGACATCAACTACTCGTTCAACGGATAAACGGACCCGGGGCCCCGGCTCGCCGGCGCCCAACCCGGCCTGTCCAACAGGCCCCGGAAGTCTTCCCTCGGCGCCGCCACCCTTCGGGGTGGCGGCCCTTTTTTTTTGAGGGGCGCCGCGCCGCGCGCTACCAGTCCGGCCGCTCGTGCTCCCAGCCCTGCTCCCGCAGGCGCCGCCACCGCGCCTCGTAGATGCAGTCGAAGAGCCAGAGTCGGTCCGGAAGCGAGGACTCGACGAAGTCGCGGAGGTCGTTGATCGCGATCTCGAGATCGACCCGCGGCTCGTCCGAGTAGAGGAGCCGCGCGGTGATGGCGTCGGCCCGTAGCCGGAGCTCGTCCGCCGCGCGACGACCGGGGGGAGGGCCTCCGAGGCGTGCAGCCACATCCAAAGCGTACCGCGCCGGGGCGGCCGGGAAAGCGCCTCCCCCGCTATCGTAGTGCCGCGTGCCTCCCCCCGCGCCGGACCTGACCGTCCGTGCCATGCGCCTCTCGCTCCTCGAGGGCGCGGCCTACGCCCTGATGGTCGGCTTCGGCGAGACGTACTTCCTCGCGGATGCCGTCCGGCTCGGCGCGAGCCGCGTCGAGCAGGGGCTCGTCGTCACGCTCCCCCTCTGCGCGGGCGCGCTCGGCTCCGTAGCCGCCCTCGCGCTCCTCGCGCGCGTGCGCGCCCGCAGGCGGGTCGTCGTGGCCTCCGCGTTCGTCCAGGTCGCGATCCTCCTCGCGCTGGCCCTCCGGCGCACGCCCTCCCCCGCGCTCCTGATCGGGGCCGTGTGCCTCTACCAGGCATGCGGACAGGCCGCCGGCACCGCGTGGAGCTCCTGGTACGGCGACCTCGTCCCGAAGGGCATCCGCGGCACCTACTTCGCCCGGCGCAACCGCTTCGTGCACCTCGCCACGTGCCTCGGCCTCGTGGCGGGCGGACTCTTCCTCGAGCGCCTCGAGCCCGGCGCGGCGGGAGACGTCAAGAGCGGCGAGGGCGGCACGGGCTTCCGCCTCGTCTTCCTCGTGGCGGCCGCGGCGCGCCTCGTGTCGGTCCTCCTCCTCGCCGCATCGCCGGAGCCTCCGTTCCGCGGGCTCTCCGACGCGCCCCAGACGCTCCGCTTCCTCGCGACGGGCCGCGGCTCCCGCGCCTGGCGCCTCCTCGGCACGGGCGCGGCGCTCCAGCTGATGGTGTACGTCGCATCGCCCTACTTCGGCCCGTTCATGCTCGAGGACCTGCGCTTCTCCTACCTCGAGTACATGACGTCGAGCGTCACGGTGGTCTCGGCCAAGTTCTGCCTCCTGCCGCTCTGGGGAAGGCTCGTCGACGCCCACGGCTCGCGCCAGGTCTATACGCTCGCGGCGCTCATCGTCGCCGTGATCCCGCTCCCGTGGCTCTGGGCGAACGGGCTCCTGTGGATCCTGCCCGCGCAGGCGCTGTCGGGCTTCTCCTGGGCGGGCTACGAGGTCGCCTACTTCTCCACGATGCTCGACTCGAGCACGAAACGGACGCGCCCCTACCTGTTCGCGCTCCAGAACGTCCTCAACGGCTCCATGCAGCTGCTCGGAGGGCTCGCGGGCGCCGCGGTCCTCGCCGCCGCGCACGGGAGCTTCCGCGTCGTCTTCGCCGCGAGCCTCGTG
>JAKLKT010000273.1 GCA_023150495.1 Planctomycetota bacterium | reverse complement strand
CCGCGGACGTCCCGCGCGACGAGGCGGCGGCGCGCGCGCTGCTCGCGCGGATCGACGGGCTCGGCCGTCCGCCGCCCGACGCCACGCCCTACGTCGCGGCCGCGGCGGACCTCGTCGAGTTCGAGCGCTGCCCGCGGCGCTACCGGCTGCAGCGGATGCTCGGGATCGAGCTCGAGGAGCCGCCGGAGGGCGACGAACGCCCGGACGCGGACGAGCACCCGCGGCGCGAGATCGGCACGGCGTTCCACGAGATCATGGAGAAGGAAGGGCCCGGCGCCGTGCCGGACGAGGCGACGGTGAAGCGCTACTTCCCGCCGGCGGGGCCAAGGGAGATCGGGAAGATCCGCCGCTGGTGCGAGTGGCTCAAGGCGCAGCCGATCACGGGGGGGCTCGGGGGACCGGGCGTCAGGAAGGAGATGCCTTTCCTCGTGCGGATCGAGGGGCTCGCGGTCCGCGGGAAGATGGACCTCTACTCGCCGTCGCCGCCGCTGCTCCTCGACTGGAAGACGGGCGAGCGGGTGCGGGCCAGGGAGTACGAGGTGCAGGTGGCGGTCTACCTCGCGGCGCTCCGCGCGCTGCGGTTGCCGACGCCGGACCACGGGAAGCTCGTCTACGTGGACGCGGAGCAGGTGGTGGAGGTGCCGGAAAAGCCGGTGGCGCCGCTGATCGCGGCGTTCAAGGAGGCGCACAAGGGCGAAGGCTCGTTCATGCCGAAGCCCGGCGACGCATGCATCCACTGCGAGTTCCGGAAGGCGTGCGCGCGCGAAGGCGTCCCGATCCCGCGGACGCAGGCGCTCTTCGAATGACCCGGCCGCGGTGGCATGGGGTCGTGGGTGGACTCGCGAAGCGGGTGCTGCTGACGATGGGCATCCTGGTTCTCGCCTTCATCGAGCTGTTCACGGGCGCGCTCGGGTGCGGTCGCGTTCCCTTTCGGGTGTGCGGCACGGTGACGGACGCGGCGGGAGTGCCGATCGAGGGCACGACGCTCCTCACGCTCTTCCATCCGGAGCTTGCGCTCCAAGACCGGGAGCAACATCGCGCTACCGCCCGCATGTACATGGAGTGCAGCCGCGAGGACCGCGTCCGAATGGCCCCGATTGTCGGCTCCGCCCGAACGGATGCCTCCGGCGCCTTCGAGATCGTGGTTGGGTTCGGGATCTCCCACAGATACGGCGGCCTGACCGGCATCCCGTGGTTCACCGAGCGCGGGAGCCCGTTCCATGTCGCGCGCGCTCTGCTCGTCGAGAAGGAGGGCTGCGAGCCGCTGGTCTTCGAGACGAGGGAAGCGCGGTGGATCGAGCGACCGGAAGGGCGGATCGCCGGGACGCTGGACGTGGGGACGATTCGCCTCGCGCGGCGCTGAGCGTCTCGAGCGGGCGCTTCACGCCGCCTACACCCCGGTCGGCGCAGAGCCCGCCGGCCACGCGAATGCCATGCATGCGAGGGAACCCCTCCCCGGAGCCCCTCCCTTTCCTTTGCGTGGCGTGCGATATTTCCCGCCATGGCTGACACGAAGATCAAGGCCGGGGACAGGCTCCCCGACGCCACCCTCCGCCGCATGACCGAGAAGGGCCCCGAGGCCGTGAAGACCACCGACTTCTTCAAGGGAAGGAAGGTCGTCGTCTTCGCCGTGCCCGGCGCCTTCACGCCCACCTGCCACAACGACCACCTGCCGTCCTACACGAAGAACGCCGCGACGTTCAAGACGAAGGGCGTCGCCGAGGTCGCGTGCATCGCGATCAACGACCCGTTCGTCCTCGCCGCGTGGGCGAAGAGCGTCCCGGGCGCCGAGAAGATCACCTTCCTCTCCGACGGCAACGGCGAGTTCACGAAGGCGATCGGCATGACGTTCGACGGCTCCGGCTTCGGCCTCGGCACCCGCTCGCGCCGCTACGCGATGGTCGTCGAGGACGGCCGCGTGAAGTCGATCGACGTCGAGGAGAGCCCGGGCGCCTGCTCCATCTCGAGCGGCCCGTCGATCCTCAAGAAGCTGTAGGCGTCCGAGGCCGGGGGGGCGCGGGGGCCGCGCCGCCCCGGCTACTCGATGTCGATCGCGGACGCCGCGTCGAGCAGCGCGTTGATCCGCGCGCGTTCGAACTCCGGGTGGAACCTGCCCTCGATCAGCACGTCGGAAAAGACCGCGGCGCCGTCGAAGACGACGAGCCCGGGCCGCAGCCGCTCGATCCCCTTCCCGTCGTCGCCGAGCGTCGAGCCCGACCGCCCGCCGCGGTCGCCCCTGAAGAGCACCTCGCCCGACATCGTGTCGTTGCGCGCCGCGAACGCGAGCACGGCGTCCTCGCCCGCGACGAGCTCGGGCTTCGTGATCGAGTCGCCCCGGAAGACGAAGCCGATCTCCGGCGCGTCGACGGGCACGTCGTTGTTCACGCCCTTCCCGAACATCAGGATCGAGTGTCCGGGCCGCGCCTTCACGTAGTTCTCGCCCTCGACGAAGAAGTGGTTCGAGACCATCCAGAGCAGGAATCGCGTCTCGATCCCCTCCTGGGCGAAGACGAGGCCGTGGCTCTTCAGCTCGCGCGAGCGCGCCGTGCAGCGGATCGACACGTCGTTCTCGAAGAACGCCCGCAGGAGGAACGCCATCACGCCCGTGCCGCGCACGCCGCCGGCGATCCGCTCGTACGACCCGCCGCCGGCGTGCGGCACCGGCTGGAGCGCCTCCCAGTCGAGCAGCTCCTCCTCCTTCTCGAACCTGTAGCGGAGCCGCAGCCGCTGCCCCTCGCGCTTCACCTCGGTCGCGCGGAAGAGGCCCGAGATCCCCGACGAGCCGTGGCGGGAGAGCGCGCCGAGAGCCGTGATCGCCTCCTGCCGGCGCGACACGTAGCGGAGGTCGCCGTAGTACCCGACGACATCCGCGAGCGCCTTCGCCGCGGGCAGGAAGCGGCGCTCGTCGAACGCCTTCCGCGCGGTCGCGAGCAGCGCCCGTGCCTCGGCGAGCCGCTTCACGTCCGGGTGCGGCGCGCCGGGAAGCGGGGGGGGCGCGGGGGGGGCGCCCGGAGCCTCGACGACGGGCGGCTTCTTCGCGACAACGGCGGGGCCCTTCGACGCCTCGTGCTCGCGGATGCGGATCCGCCGCTCCAGCGCCTCGGCCTTCTCCGCGAGCGCCTCGACGAAGGGCGCCTCGAGCTGCCAGCCCGTGCGGAGCGCCTCGCGCGCGCCGTCGTAGCGGCCCTCGTCGGCGAGTGCAGCCGCCTCCTCGCCCCGGCGCTCGACCTGCGCCTCCTGCTCGGCGCGGAGATCACCGAGCAGCGCGTCCGCGCGCCCCACGAGCGCGGTGCCCGCCCACGAGGAGGAGTACCTGACGATCGTCCGCGCGGCCTCCTCGTAGCGGTGTTCCGCGCGCAGCGGCTCGACCTCCCCCGCGAGCGCCCCGAAAGCCTCGTCGGCGCGGCGGGCGAAGAGGCGCTCGAGCTCCGCCCGGTCCGCCGGATCGACGGTCCGCTCGATCGCCCGCCGGAAGAGGACCGGCGCCTCGGAATGGGACGCCCGGGCGATCTCATCGAGGTCGACGCCCGGCAGCCGGGGCGCGGGAGGGGGCGGGGGGGGAGGGGGGCGCGCCGTGCGCTGCAGGTAGGTCCTTGCCGCGTACGCGGCGCCGAGGAGCGCGACGACCAAGACGAGCGGCCCGACGACGCGACTCATGGGAGCCCAAGGGGTTGCGGCGGACTGCCCCGAGGGTACAGCCCGATTCGCGAAATGTCGATATTGGGACCGACCGAAGCCATGAGCAAGGCGATCGATCCCTTCGAAGAGTACCTCCGCAAGAAGAAGGTGGAGCTGCTCGAGCGGAAGTACCGCGATCCGTCGGCCGACGGCAGCGCGAGCTCGCTCCGCCCGGTGGGCATCCCGCCGGACGAGGATCCCGAGGTCGACGCCCGCCTCCGCGAGGAGGCCGAGGACTTCCTGCAGTCCGGCCAGAGCGCCGGCGTGCAGGCGTTCCAGAGCGCGCAGGACATCGGGCAGGACGAGGTCGAGGAGATCAAGGACGCCCTCGACGACGTCTTCGAGCAGGACGCGCCCGTCCCGCAGACCGTCGACGAGAACGACGACGCCGGCGACACGTTCGTGAACTTCTTCAAGCAGGTGCAGGAGGAGTACGACGAGAAGCCGGTCTGCGACAACGTCGCCTGCCTCCCGCCCGAGCCCGGCACGCAGGAGATCGCGGCGGGTACGGACATCGACGTGATGATGCCCGCGGACCTGCGCGGCGCGGCGGTCGAGGTCGCGCTCGACGAGGAGCCCGCGGAGTTCCCGGGGCACGACGCCTCCGACACGCGCCTCGATCTCGAGGCGATCCTCGTGGACGGCGCCAAGCGGCAGGACCTCGCGAAGCGCGTGGACGTCCTCTGCAGGCTCGTGGCGAAGCTCTGCGACCGCCACGGGCTGCCCGAGAGCGAGATCATCGAGGCGCTGATCAAGGGCGGCCTCGAGTTCTAGGCGACACGCCGAAGCGCCGGGCCGCCTGCCCCTCTCCCCCGGACCCCCTCACCCCCGGCGCCGGCGGAGCCGACTCCTCTAGAATGGCGCACGCCGTGCCGCAGGAGCCCGCACCCCCCTGGATGAGGAAGACAGGCCTCGTCCTCCTCGTCCTCTGGGCGATCCTCTTCCTGCTCGGTGCGATGGGCGAGCTCTTCGGAATCGAGTTTCTGCGGGAGATCACCGATCTCAAGCGCATTTTCCTGCGGTAGCGGGGGGCTCCGGGGGCCGGAAAAGTGACACCTGCTCCCGACGTATCCATGTGCGGATCCTCGAAGCCCTCCTCGACGCGCTCACCCCGCCGCTCTGCGTGCTCTGCCGCGGGCCGCCGGGCGGGCTCCCCTGGCTCTGCGCGGGCTGCCTCCGCCGGTTCGACGTGGCCCGGGGAGCGGTCTGCCTGCGCTGCGGCGCGACGCTGCCTCTGACCGCGCCGCTCTGCGGGGGGTGCCCGGACTGGCCGAGCCGCTTCGTCGCCGCGCGGGCGG
>JAKLKT010000272.1 GCA_023150495.1 Planctomycetota bacterium | reverse complement strand
GCTTCCCGCCCCTCCTTCGAACGCCGGGCACGCCGCGTGCGTCGCGATGCGCGGCCGCGCGTTGCGGGCGGGGCCACGGAGGCGCCATGGGCCAGAATCCGCGCGAAACCCGGAAGACGAAGGGGAAGCCGGAGACCCCGCATCCCCTCTGCGCCGAGGCGCAGGCGGACGGCGTCCCGTGCTACGAACTCGGCCGGTACTGCGAGACCTGCGAGCGTGCGCGGCCGGCGGAAAAGCCCCGCGGGTCAGGGAAGTAGCGCGCGGATCCGCGCCGCCACCTCGTCGGGCGACGGCACGAGGCCGCCCGCCTTGCCGAGGAACTCGATCGTCCGCGTGCCCTCGGCCGCGAGCTTCACGTCGTAGATCATCTGGCCCATGCTCATCTCGACGTCGAGCACCTTCGCGCCCTCGGGCATCGCATCCATCGCGGCGCGGCACTGCGCGTAGGGCCACGGGTTCAAGGTGATCGGGCGGAAGAGCGCGACGCGCCTGCCTTCGCGGCGCAGGTCGTCGATCGCGGACTTGGAGATGCGCGCCATCGTCCCGAAGGCGACGACGAGGACGTCGGGGCGCCCGTCGCCGTAGAGCTCGAAGCGCACCTCCTCGCGCGCGGCGCGGTCGTACTTCTCCTTCAGGCGGACGTTGTAGGCGAAGTTCTGCTCGGGCGCGAGGTGGAGCGAGTTGACGATGCGGCGGGGCCGCCCCTCGCAGCCGGTCAGCGCCCAGTCGTTCCCCGCCATCGGCGGGCCGCGCCCCTCCGACCGGAACTCCACGGGCTCCATCATCTGCCCGATCATGCCGTCGGCGCAGACCATCACCGGGTTCCTGTACTTCTCCGCGAGGTCGAAGGCGAGCGTCATCAGGTCGACCGCCTCCTGCACCGAAGCGGGCGCGAGGACGATGCACTGGTAGTCGCCGTGGCCGTGGCCGCGCGTCGCCTGGAAGTAGTCGCTCTGCGCCGGGAGGATGCCGCCGAGGCCGGGCCCCGCGCGCATCATGTTGATGACGACGCAGGGCAGCTCGCACGCGGCGAGGTAGCTCATCCCCTCCGCCATCAGGCTGATGCCGGGCGAGGAGGAGGAGGTCATGCACTTCACCCCCGCGCCCGCGGCGCCGTAGACCATGTGGATCGCCGCGACCTCGCTCTCCGCCTGGAGGAAGACGCCGCCCACCTCGGGCAGGCGCTTGCAGAGGTACTCCGGGATCTCCGTCTGCGGCGTGATCGGGTAGCCGAAGAAGTGGACGCAGCCGGCGCGGATCGCGGCCTCGCCGAGCGCCTCGTTCCCCTTCATCAGGACCTTGCTCATGCGTGCACCTCGCTCGCGGCCGCGGCGCGCCGCCCGGCCGCGGCGCCGGCGCGGAAGGCCGCGAGGTTCGTGTCGATGTGCTTCTCCTTGCCGTCGCGGAACTCGTCCGCGATCGCCTCCTCGACCGCCTCTTCCGGGAGCACGCCGGTCGCGCCGACGTAGGCGCCGAGCATGACGAAGTTGGCGGCGCGCTCGTTGCCTGCCGCCTGCGCGAGCGCGCGCGAGTCGACACGGACCACGCGGCAGTCGGCGCGGGAGGCCTCGCGCGCGACGAGCGTCCCGTTCACGACGATCGTGCCGCCCGGCACGACGCTCCGCTCGAACCGGTCGAGCGACGGCAGGTTCATCGCGAGGAGGACGTCCGGCCGGGTCACGAGCGGCGACGCGATCGGGTCCCTGGAGATGCAGACGATCACGTTCGCCGTGCCGCCGCGCATCTCGGGCCCGTAGGAAGGGAGCCAGCTCACCTGGAGCCCCTTCGCCATCGCGGCCTGCGCGAGCACCTTGCCCGCGAGCAGCATCCCCTGCCCGCCGAAGCCGGCCATGAGCACGTTCGTCGCCTTCATGCCTTCACCGCCTCCGGCGCCGGCCGCTTCAGGATCCCGAGCGGGTAGTAGGGGATCATCGTCTCCTCCACCCAGTCGGAGGCCTCGTTGGGCGACAACCCCCAGTTCGTCGGGCACGTGGAGAGCACCTCGACGAAGGAGAAGCAGCGGTTCGCGGCCTGGTGCTCGAACGCCTCCTTGATGAGCTTTCTCGTCTTGAGCGTGCCCTTCGCGTCGTGCGACGTGCCCCGCGCGATGAAGGCGGGCGTCGCGAGCGTCGCGAGCATCTCGGCCACGCGCAGCGGCTGGCCGGTGTCCGCCGTGTCGCGGCCGAAGGGCGTCGTCGTCGTCTTCTGGCCGGGCATGGTCGTCGGCGCCATCTGGCCGCCCGTCATGCCGTAGATCGCGTTGTTGAGGAAGATCACGGTGATCTTCTCGCCGCGGTTCGCGGCATGGAGGATCTCGTTGCCGCCGATCGACGCGAGGTCGCCGTCGCCCTGGTAGGTGAAGACGATCCGGTCGGGCCGCGCGCGCTTCGCGCCGGTCGCGACGGCGGGCGCGCGCCCGTGCGCCGCCTCGAACATGTCGAAGTTGAAGTACTCGTAGGCGAGGACGCTGCAGCCGACCGGCGCGATGCCGATCGTCCTGCCGAGGAGCCCCATCTCCTCGAGCACCTCCGCGACGAGGCGGTGGACGACACCGTGCGTGCAGCCGGGGCAGTAGTGCGTCATCACCTCGGTGAGGCCCGTCGTGTTGACGAACACCTTCCGGTCGCGGCTGTTGTAGACCTCGATCCCCTGGTCGGGGCAGGAGACGGCGCAGAGCGTGCATCCGCCGCACTGCTCGGGGCTCCCCTTGAAGATCACGTAGGCGTAGCCGCGCTCGTTGAGCTCGGTGCCGTACTCGATCAGGTTCTTCGGGCAGGCGACCACGCACCGGCCGCAGCCCTTGCAGCGCACCTGCTCAATCGCGATATGTCCCATGGGATCCGTTCCGCCTGCCGAGGGGCACGGGCCGTCCCGCGGGCAGGCGCTCCTCTCCCGCGGGCAGGAGCCACGGCGGGAGCATGTGTCGTTTCATCACGAGGACCGGCTCCCCGATCGCCCGGATCGGGGGCTCGTCCGCGAGGCTCTCCATCACCGCCACGAAGCGGATCCCGAGCCCGCCGCGCCGCGCGACCTCGCGCGCGACGGCGAGGCCCGAGAGGACCGTGTCCGCGGTCGTCTCCTCCATCAGGTGCGCGTTGACGACGAGGCCGGTCACGACGAGTCGCGAGGAGCGCTCGATGGCCTCGCGCATCGCGAGGCAGCCGTCCGCGTCGCGCGTGAAGGGCCTCTGCGGGTTGATCACCTGCCAGAGCTCGTAGCCGGTCGCGATCGCGCCGCCCCGGAGCGATCCGAGCACGCGCGCGCCGACATCGTCGCCACCCACGTCGAAGAGCGAGAGGGTGCCCGCGGGGGGGGAGAGCATGTGGAGCACCTCGGGCACGACGATCGGGAGGTCCGCCCACGCCTGCGCGCCGGGCGGCACGACGACGGAGATCCCGTGCGCCTCCATCAACCGCCGCGCCTCGCGGCAGCGGAAGTAGGGGTTCACGAGATCGAGGTCCGCGATCCGCACCCTCCGGCCCGACGCGGCGGCCCGGATCGCGAGGTTGACCGACACCTCGGTCTTGCCCGAGCCGTAGTTGCCGACGACCATCACGAGACGGTCGTCCTTCAGGAGGGGCAGCGTTTCCGCGGTCATGCTCCTTGCGCGCCGGGCGGCAGCGGAATCCTCCGCGCGGAAGCGCGCGGAGACCCCGCCGGGGCCGGTCGCGGCCGCCTTCCAAGGGCGGCGCGCAACACGGGTGCAACAGGCGTACCGCCGACCCCTCCCCGGAGCCCCACCCTTCGCGGCCTACCCCACGTCGCCTTCGCGTTCCGGCGCCGTCGGGGGCAGGGCCCGGACGGCCTTCCCGTAGAGCGCGATGCCGGGCATCGCCGTCGCGCCGTGGGCGAGGATCGAGAGGAACACGGTCGCCACGACCGCGAGCGTGATCGTCCGCTCGCCGGGGAGATGCGCCTCGTGCTCGAGGAAGACGAGGCCGAGCACGATCGACGCGAGGCCGCGCGGGCCGAACCAGCCCATGAAGAGGACCGTCGGGCGGCTCGTGCGCGTGCCCAGGAGCGCGACCGCGACCGGCGCCATGCGGACGGCGGTGAGGCTCAGCGCGGCGTAGCCCGCCATGGCGGGCGTCAGCTCCCTGCAGGTGCCGAGGAAGATCGTCCCGAACAGGAAGAAGACGGCCTGGCTCAGGAGCTGGCCCCACTCCTCCGCGAACTCGACGGCGTGCGAGCCGGCCTGCCGGTAGGGGACCTGCACGGCGAGCCCGGCGACGAACGCCGCGATGAACATGCTCGCGCCCGTCGCCTCGGACGCGATCATCGCGAGCAGCGGCAGCGTGACCGTGCCGAGCTTGCCCGCGGAGGCCGCCACCCACTCGCGCCGGTGCGCGAGCGCGAGGAGCTTCCCGCCCGCGAAGCCGATCCCCGCGCCGACCGCGACGCCGTACCCGAGCTGCTCGAGGATGAACCCCGCGAGGCTCGCGCCCTCGGTCCCGGGGCGCGCGAGCGCGATGAAGAAGAGGAAGAAGGGGACCGCGAGGCCGTCGTTCAGCCCAGCCTCGACGCTCAGCGCCTCGCGGATGCGCTTCGGGACGCGGGGGCTCGTCACGATCACCTGCCCGAGGCCCGCGTCCGTCGGCGCGAGGATCGCCCCGAGGATGCCCGCCTCGGCGAGCGAGAGCGCGGGGAAGAGGAGCTTCGCCGCGAGCGCGCCGAGGAGGATCGAGAGCAGGAGGCCGATGCTCAGCAGCCGCGTCGGGAGCCGGCGGATGCTCTTCAGCAGGCGGAGGTCGGTGCGGCTCGCGTCCGTGAACAGCAGGAGGCAGAGCGCGATCTCGGCCCCGTGCAGGAATGCGCCGGAGCCGGCCCCTCCCCCGCGCGCCGAGGGCACGGCGAGGACGACGAGGGCGCCCGCGACCGCGAAGAGGATGGGGCCGGTGACGACCGTCTTCTCGAGGCGCCGGGAGACGAGGCCGAAGAGGAAGACGAGGACGAGGAACGTGACGAGCAGCGTCATGCGCGCCTACT
>JAKLKT010000271.1 GCA_023150495.1 Planctomycetota bacterium | reverse complement strand
CGCATGGTCTTCCGCCACTTCCCGCTCGATCCGCCGTGCAACCGGTCGGTCCCGAAGCCCATCCACCCGCACGCCTGCAACGCGGGCCTCGCGCTCGAGGTGGCACGGAAGAACGGCAGGTTCTGGGAGTTCCACGATGCGCTCCTCTCGCCCGACGCGCGCCGCGGACAGGACCCCTTCCTCGGCGCCGCCGAGGCCGCGGGCATCGACGCGGAGCGGTTCAGGGCCGACATGAAGGACGCGGGCCTGCGCGCTCGGCTGGAGGCCGACGTCGCTCTCGGCGCGAAGCTCGGCATCACCGCCACGCCCGCGATCTTCATCGACGGGCGCCGCGTGGAGGGCCCGTCGGCGAAGGCGGTCGGGATCCTCCTCGCACACCTCCTCGGGCCAAGGGAGTAGGGACCCGGGGAAGGCGGATCCCCCGGTGGTCGGGAACGGCCGCCGGGAGGCCCGCGGCCTCCATCCCTCGACCGCCTCAGCCGCGCAGCTTCCGGCGCGTGACCTTGCCGTCGGGTGAGATGACCGCGTACTCGGGTGTCTTCGGGTGGAAACGGATGCCCTTCGCGTCGGGGAACGTCTCGTCCGCGTCGAGGAGGAGCGCTCCCTTCGACGCCGCCGAGAGCCAGATGCTCGACCACTCCGAGCGGCTGGAACGGAGCGTCAGCTCGAAATCGGGGCTCCCCTCGAGTCCGGAGTCCTTCCAGGCGGGCTCGACGAGGTCGCGGAGGTTCGTCTCCGCGTGGCCCGTGCGGCCCACGATGTCGATGGTGATGCGGCGTCCGGGGTCCGCGGCCTTCCACGCCTTCAGGAACGGGAGCCCCTTCGCGGCCTGCTCCGCGGCGTCGAGCGCCTGCACGAGGTCGTCGCCGTCGTAGCCGAGCTCGGTCCCGTCGTAGACGTTCCACCAGCGGATCGAGTCGATGAGGCCGCCGCCCGTGCAGTCGAGCTTGACGAAGAGGGAGAACGGCGGCATGTTGATGAAGCCGATCGTCGCCTCGGTCACGCGCGCGCGCCGGAGCGCCTCCTCCCAGCCGGCGAGCCCTGCGCAGAGGTCCTTCGCGTGATGCTCGATGAGCTGCTGCCCGACATGCCGGCGCCAGAGGCCGTCATCCCTCCAGAACTCCTCCCGCCAGTAGCGGGCGCCGTCGAGGTGCTGCGCGCTCGGGCCCCGTGCGTCGACGAAGAGAGCCGCCGCCTTCGCAAGCTCGATGGAGACGGCGACGCGCTCCTCGCCGTCGCCGACCTTCACGAACCAAGGTTGCGCCCAGGGGGCCTCGCTGGCCGTTCGGATCGTGACCGGCGGGTCGCCCGGCAGCGTGAGGCGCAGCTCCGTGTAGTCCGTGTCCAGGTCGGGGTCGAGGAAGGTCTCGCGCGCCGCCTTCGCGACGGCCTCGAAGGAGACGAGGTGTTCGAGCCCCTCCGGGATCTCGCTGGGCACGTACTCCTCGAGCCCGCGGAGGGCGGCTTCGAGGATGCAGTGCTCCATCTCCTTGAGGCGCGCACGCGTCACGCCGAGCTCCTCGGGCAGCGCCTCCGGGATCCCCGGCGCGTCCAGCGCGAGGCGACGGAGCGTCGCGAGGTGCGAGGCCGGGATGCGCACGGCCCCGCGGACGTAGAAGTCGCCCTCGCGGACGAAGCGGTACGCGAGATCCTCCTCCTCGCCCTCGCACCCGAGCTCGGTGTCGCTCACGACCACCTCGTCGCCCGCCCACGCCGCGGCGGCGAGGACGAGGATCGCCGCGCGCCTCAGGGGGCCGACCATGCCGCAAATTGTAGCGCCTGCCCCCGAGGCCCCCTCTCTTCGGACTGCCGATCAGCCGCCTTCCGCCGGCGCCGCGTCCACGTCGAGCGTGATCCGGCTGCTGAAGACGAGCGCCCTGTCCTTCATCAGGCGCGCCTCCTCGAGGATCGCGCGCGCGTCGGGCTCGACCATGCTCTTGAAGAGCACGCGGCCGTTCACCGAGACCGTGACCTCCTTCCTGAGGTCGAGCATCTGGTCGGATGCGAGCACCGTCACCCGCTTCACGCCGCGCGTCTTGACCGTCACGCTGTTGCCGTCGCGCGTCGCGTGGACGCGCGGGAGCCCGCCGCGCAGGATCCCGCTCTCGTCGTCGAAGTCCGCGTTGCTCTCCGACTCGCCCGCCTCCTCGATGCGGATCCAGCGGAAGGTGTTTCCCGGGAATCCCGTCTCGCGCGACGGATCGACGCACCACTCGACGGCCTTCGGGTAGGGCTCGCGCGGGTGCTTCTTGAGGAACGCCTGCACCTCGTCCTTGTACGTGAGGAAGAAGCGGGGGTCGTGCGCGCCGTCCTCGATGAGCTTCCACTCGAGCGGGATCCCCGCGGCCTTCATCCCGTCGACGGCCTCGCGGACGTGCTCGATCTTGAAGATGCTGTCCTTCCCGCCGTTGATCGCGAGCCAGGGCACGTTGCGGAAGTTGAGGAAGCGCGTGACGCCGCCGGGCGCGCCGATGACCGGCACCGCCGCACCGAAGTAGTGCGCGAAGGTCTCCGTGATCGCGTAGGTCCCGCGGCCGCCGTCGGAGTCGCCGGCGATCCAGACGCGGTTCTCGTCCACGTTGAAGTGCGTCTTCACGTGGTCGAGCGCGTGCATCACGAGCGCGCGGCACGCGGGATCGCCCCACTCGACGCCGTCGTACGTGGACGGCCCGACGACGATCAGCCCGAGATCCTCGACGGCGGGCCGGAACATCTGCGCCTCGCCGGCGCCGCCGCCGGGCGCGGGCTGCCGGATCGCGCCGTGGAGCCAGAAGAGCACGCCCGCGGGCTTTCCGTGACCGTACTTCGACGGCAGGATGTACGTGAACTGCCGCGTCTTCCCGTCGGGGCACTTGAACTCGAGCGTCTCGCGGTCCTTGCTCCTTGGATACGTCCTCTTCCCCCGGAGCAGCTTCACGAGTCCCGCGCACGCGGCGGGCGTCTTGTACTTCGCGAGGAGCGGCGCGAGCAGCTTCTCGGCCTTCGCCGCGTCGGGCTCGTTCACGTAGGCGAGCTCCGCCGGCCCCGCGCGGGCCGTCGCGACGAGGATTCCGAGCGCTGCAAGAATCCGCAAGAGGAAGATCCTACCTCCCCCCGCGCCCCCCTCCTTCCCCTGCGGGGTACCCTTGCACCGGAGGTGATCCGATGAACGTGGATCGATGGCTTCGCCTCGTCGCCGGCTCCTTCGTCCTCCTGAGCCTCGCGCTCGGGCACTGGGTGAGCCCCTACTGGTATCTCTTCACGGCCTTCGTCGGGCTGAACCTGCTCCAGTCGGCGTTCACGAACTGGTGCCCGATGATGACCATCCTGAAGAAGCTCAAGGTCCCCGCCTGAGGGGCGGTCGGGGAGGAGCGCGAGGAGGGGTCAGCCGATCTCGCGCGCGATCTCCGGGACGAGCGCCGCGGCGCTCCCCTCGAGGAACCAGCCGACGACCGGCGAGAGCACCGTCGGCTCCGGGTTCACCTCGACGGTGAGCCGGCGCGCGCGCCGCGCGACGAGCACGGGCTCCACGATGTAGGGGAAGAGCGCGGACGTGCCGACGACGAGCACGAGCTCCGGCGGGTCGTCGAGGAGCTCGCGCTGCATCCGCGCGACCTTCTCGACGGGGAGCATCTCGCCGAAGAGCACGGCGGCGGGGCGGAGCGTGCCGCCGCAGCCTGCGCAGCGCGGGGCCGCATGGATCGCCTCGAGCTCCTCGCGCGAGAGCTCGCCCTCCGCGCCGCACGCCATGCACCGCGTGCGCGTGATCGAGCCGTGGATGTCGATCACGTTCCTGCTCCCCGCCGCCTGGTGCAGCCCGTCCACGTTCTGCGTGAGGAGGACGAAGCGGGCGACCTTCCTCTCGATCTCCGCGATCGCGAAGTGCGCCGCGTTCGGCACGGCGCCCGCGGCGTGGCGCGCGAGGTCGCCGACCGCGCGCCAAGTGCGGTCGGGATCGGACCGGAGCGTCGTGCCCGTGAGCGCCTCGATCCGGCTCTCGTCCTCCTCGTAGAGGCCGCCCTTGCCGCGATAGGTGGGGACGCCCGACTCCGCGGAGACCCCCGCGCCGGTGATGACGCCTGCCGAGCGGACGCGGCGCAGCGCCTCGACGAGCGGGGCGGGCAGGGTGGGCTTCGCGTCCGCCATCGAGACAGCCTACGATGGGGGCGATGAAAGCGCTGGCGGAGATCCAGGTCGTCCCCCTGGGCGTGGGCGTGTCCGTGCGCAAGGAGGTCATGCGCGCCCACGAGATCATCAGGAAGTCGGGCCTCGTGGTGCAGCTCCACGCCTACGGGACGAACGTCGAGGGCGAGCTCGGGACGATCCTCGGCACGATCGCGAGGATCCACGAGACGCTCCACAAGGAGGGCGTCGTTCGGATCGTCACGAACGTGAAGATCGGCACGCGCACCGACAAGGACGCGTCGCTCTCGGGCAAGCTGTTCTGATCCCTCCCCCGCGCCCCCTCCCTTCCTCCGCGCAGCGCGCTGGCGCGCGGGGGTATCGTGGGAGCGTGGTCCCGCGCGTGCTCGTCACGCTCCTGCTTCTCGCCGCGACCGCCGCCGCGGAGCGCGACCCCTTCCAGCCGATCAAGGTCCCGAAGGGCATCGCGGAGGAGGTCGAGCCGAAGCTGCCGGCCGGGATCGTCACCGAGGCGGCGCCGTTCGACGCGCTCGTGAGGAAGCTGCTCGAGCCGTATGACGCGGACTTCGAAGGGCGCCGGAAGGCGGTCGTCGCGCTCGACCCCGCGCGGCTCATCGCGGCCTTCGGCGTGATGGCGAAGGAGAACGCCGAGTGGAGAAAGCGCCTCGCGCGCGTCGAGGCCGACTACGCGGAGGTCTACAACCGCGGCTGGATGGAGGCGAGCGAGGGCCAGCGCAACACGCGCAAGATGGCGGCCGTGCTCGTCCCCTTCTACCGGACGCTGCTCCTTAGGAACCGCGCGGTCGCCGAGGCGGCGTCGCCCCCCGCGGCCGCGCTCGCGTCGCCCGACGAGGAGCTCCGCCGCGCCGCCGCGC
>JAKLKT010000270.1 GCA_023150495.1 Planctomycetota bacterium | reverse complement strand
GTTCGGTCGCGCGACCGTTGACCGCCTGCCGCCCCGCCCTGTAGCGTGGGCGCCGCAGAGGAGGATCCCATGCGCTTCCTGCCGTTCCTTCTGTTCGCGGCGGCGGCGTTCGCCGAAGGGGGCTCGCCCTATCCCCGGGTGGACGACCCGTCGCCCGGCGTCGTCAAGGGGGCGGTCGAGGCGCTCGACGCCGCCTTCAAGGGGAAGGACACGGCCGCGCAGATCTCGGCGATCCGGTCCCAGGGCGGCGTGAACGCGAACGACGTCGTCCACGCCCTCGCCAAGGGGCTCCGGTCGAAGGACGACGGCGTGAGGATCGAGACGATCCACGCGCTCGGCTGGCACCCGGGCAAGGAGGCGCTGAAGCAGCTCCACCGCTTCTACCGGCGCGAGGGGAAGCTCATCGCGGACGACGAGGACGTCTTCGCGGCGCTCTTCAAGGCGGTCGGCCGCCACGGCGACCCGTCGTCGCTGACCGTGCTCGGCGACCACCCGTTCAAGGGGCTGACGCCGAAGGTCGCGGAGGCGCGCATCCTCGGCATCGCGAACATCCGCGAGAAGAAGTCCGTCGAGTCGCTGATGAAGGGCATGCGGCTCACGACCGAGGAGAGCGGCGGCCGCCGCGCGCGCTCCGTGGAGACGAGGTCCCGCGGGATGCGCTACTTCCGCCCGGCGCTCTGCGTCCTCACCGGCGCGGACATGGGCGAGATGGACGAGGACTGGCAGCGCTGGTGGCGCGAGAACAAGAACAAGTTCCGGATGAGCGAGAAGCGGCCGCCGGTCCCGGCCGACGTCAAGGCGTACTGGGAAGGCTACTGGGGCGTGAGCTACTAGGAGACGCGGCATGAGCGGCAGAAACCTGTTCCTCCTCGCGACGCTCCTCGCGGCCGCCTGCGCGTCGAGCGGAGGGGGCCCGAAGAACACCTCGGGGTTCCTGAAGGACTACTCGCAGCTCCGGCACGACACGCGGTACAAGTCGGACTACGTCTGGGCGAAGCCGGACCTCGACCTCCGGGACTACGACCGCGTGCTCATCGACCCGGTCGTCGTGATGCCGCTCAAGGGACCCGCGGCGGGCGAGCTCGGGCCCGAGGCCCTGAAGAAGGTCGCCGACCACTTCACGAAGATCCTCAAGGAGACGATCGACCCCTACTACACGCTCGCGCTGCGGCCGGGGCCCAACGTCCTGCGCGTGCGGGTCGCGCTCACCGACGTCGAGAAGGCAAGCGGCGGGAAGCCCGGAGATCCCGACTACCGCGTCGGGGGCGCGGCGATGGAGGTCGAGATCGTGGATGCAGTGACCGGCGAGCGGCTGACGGCCGCGATCGACCGGATCGAGGGCAGCCAGGCGGGCCGCGACGTCCCGCGCGAGTGGACCCATGTCGAGGGCGCGTTCGTGGAGTGGGCGAACCGGCTGCTCGACTACCTCGACTACTACCAGGACAAGTAGGGCGGGGCCTCCGGCGGGTACGCTCTGGCCGTGAGCCTGCCCCTCCTCGGCGCGATCGTCGTCGCCGCGCTCGCCCTCGGCTACACGCTCTACGGGCGCTTCGTGGCGCGGCTGCTGCGGCTCGACGACGCGCGGAGGACGCCCGCCGAGGAGCGGAACGACGGCGTCGACTTCGTCCCGACGAAGCCCTTCTACCTCCTGGGCCAGCACTTCAGCGCGATCGCGGCGGCCGGCCCGATCGCGGGGCCGATCCTCGCCTGCCAGGCGTTCGGCTGGCTGCCGTGCGTCCTGTGGATCGGCTTCGGTGTCGTCTTCATCGGCGCCGTGCACGACCTCTCCTCGCTCGTCGCCTCGATCCGCCACCGCGCCGGGTCGATCGCCGAGATCGTGCGGGAGAACATCGGGCCGCGCGCGTGGGTCGCGATCCTCGGGTTCATCTGGCTCGCGCTCGTCTACGTCATCATCGCGTTCGCGGACATCACCGCGGCGACGTTCGTCAGCGGCGGGGAGGAGCTGGAGGGGGCCCGGGGGACCTTCAACCTCGGCGGCGGCGTCGCGGCGGCGGCGACGATGTACCTCCTGCTCGCGGTCGCGATGGGCGTGCTCCAGAGGCGCTTCGGGCTCTCCCTCGGCAAGGCGACGGCGATCTTCGTCCCCGCGACGCTCGGCGTCGTGTGGCTCGGCTCGAAGATATCGACGATCCTCCTCCTCTCCCACGGGACGTGGGCGACGCTGATCATGGTCTATTGCTTCGTCGCCGCGCTCCTTCCCGTGTGGACGCTCCTCCAGCCGCGCGGCTACCTCGGCGGCTTCGTCCTCTACCTCGCGATCGCGGCGGGCGTCGTCGGCGTCTTCCTCGGCGGGTTCGAGATCAGGCAGCCCGCGCTCACCGACCGGCCGCTCTTCGGGCTCTCCGGATCGGTCTTCCCCTTCCTCTTCGTGACGATCGCGTGCGGCGCGTGCAGCGGGTTCCACGGCCTCGTCTGCTCCGGCACGACGTCGAAGCAGGTCGCGCGGGAGTCGCACTGCAAGCCGATCGGCTACGGCGCGATGCTCCTCGAGGGGTTCGTCGCCCTGATCGCGCTCGCGACCGTGCTCATCCTGACGCCCGCGGAGGCGAAGGGGATGAAGCCGGGCCAGCTCTACGGCGACGGCATGGCGCGCTTCCTCGCCGTGCCCTTCGGCGAGGGCGCGTTCCCGACGCTCCGCGTCTTCGGCGCGATGGCGTTCTCGACCTTCGTCTTCGACACGCTCGACGTCGCGACGCGCCTCGGGCGCTACATCCTCGAGGAGCTGACCGGACGGCGGGGCGGCCGCGCCGCGGTCACCGCGACGGCCGTCACCGCCGGCGTGCCGCTCGCGATCCTCCTCGCCGCGGGCAAGGACAGCTACGCGACCTTCTGGACGCTCTTCGGCACGTCGAACCAGCTGCTCGCGGGGCTCACGCTCCTCGGCGTCTCCGTCTGGCTGCGGAGGACCGGCCGGCCCTGCTGGTTCACGGTCCTCCCCATGCTCTTCATGATGACGATCACGGTCTGGTCGCTCGCGGGCCAGATCCTCACGTTCTTCCGCGGCGGCAGCGTCGTCGCCTACGCCAACGGCGTCACCGCGGTGCTGCTCCTCGCGCTCGCGGCGCTCCTGTCCTTCGAGTCCTCGCGGGCGCTCCTCGCCGCCCGGCGGCCCGCGTCATAGGCCGTCGAACCGGTACCCCCTGCCCTCGAGCGTCGACTTGACCCAGACGTAGAGCGCGAGGCCGAGGACGACGAGCACGCCGATCACGACGAGGCCGAGCGGCGTCTGCTTCGTCCGCGTGCCGAGCCGCCGCGTCGCCCAGCCGTGGGCGAGCACGTAGAGAAGCCCGTAGACGATCGCGACCGGCGCCGCGATCGCGGCCTTCAGGTAGAGCCGGACCTCCGCCCCCTCGTCCGCGAGCAGCAGCGGGTGGACCGCGCCGAACCACGCGAGGACGAGCCCGCAGGCGAGGACGAAGAGCCAGATCGAGTGCTCCTTCGACCACATGGCGCCGATCGTAGCGCCGCGGCGGGACAGCGCCGGGGACGATCCCGGTGTATCCTCCGGGGCGAAGGAGGCCCGCCATGGGACGCGCGTTCGCGCTCTTCCTTGTTGCCGCTCTCGCGGCCGGAGGCGAGGGGGCTCCGGGGGAGCTCCTCCCGCCGGTGCGGATCGAGGCGGGCGGGAAGCCGATCGACACCGACGTCGGGCACGCGGCGCCCTTCGTCGCGGACTTCGACGGCGACGGCGCGAGGGACCTGCTCGTCGGCCAGTTCGGCGACGGCATCCTCTGGATCTTCCGGAACGAGGGCACGGACGCGGCGCCGAAGCTCGCGGCGGGCGTGAAGTTCAAGGACGGGGCCCCGGACGGCCGCGTCCCGACGGGGTGATGCGTCGGCTTCGGTCCGCAGTTGGCGGACCTCGACGGCGACGGGCACATGGACCTGCTCTCCGGCTCCTGGCCGGGCGAGATCTTCCTCTTCAAGGGCGGCCCCGGGCGCACGTTCGCGGCGCCGGTGAAGCTCAGGCACAGGAACGGGAAGTGCATCAACATCGGCGGGGGCGTGCGCAAGGACCACGGTACCGATTCGATCCTCGTCGCCGGCGACGCGACCTTCGAGGAGACGGAGAAGGGGACGGTCATCGTCTACGACGGCGAGCGGATCGAGATCCCCGAGGGCTCCGAGGGCGCGATCACGGGCACGGCCTCCGCCGTCCACGCGGTGGACTGGGACGGCGACAAGGATCTCGACCTCCTCGTCGGCGAGATCGACGGCAAAGTCCACCTCGTCCCGAACGAGGGGAGTGCGACCGCGCCGGCATTCGGCAAGGAGGCGCAGCTCCGGTTCGGCCTTTTCCTCCCGGTGAAGGTCGAGGGGGACGCCGGCCCCTTTACGGCCGACTGGGATGCCGACGGCGACCTCGATCTCCTCGTCGGCAGCGGCGACGGGAGCGTCGTCCTCTTCCGGAACGCCGGCGGGCTGCCGCCGCGGCTCGGCCCGCCGGAGCAGCTCGTGCCGCCGAGCGCCCTGGGGCACGGGAGCGATGCCCCGACCGAGCCCGTGCCCGGCCACCGGGCGAAGGTCTGCGCGGCGGACTGGAACGGCGACGGGCGTCTCGACCTCCTCGTAGGCGACATCACGGCGCAGAAGGTCGTGCGTCCGGAGCCGACGCCCGAGGAGAAGGCGGAGCACGACAGGATCCGCGCCGAGCGCGACGCCGTGATGAGGAAGCACGGGGACCTCTGGGAGGCGCTCCGCGGTCTGAAGGACAAGGAACAGGGCAGGAAGCTCGCCGAGGAGCTCGGCGCCGTCGAGAAGAGATGGCAGGAGCTCGAGGCGCGGCTCCCGCGGGAGACCGAGGACCACGGGTGGGTCTGGCTCTACCTCCGGAAGGGGGGATCGCAAGAGTAGTTTCGGGTTCCCGGGCCCTCCCCTCTTCCGTGTAGCATCTTGCGCATGCTGGTCGCCGCGGCGGTCCTCTGGATGGCGATCGCGGCGCCGCCCGCGGAGGACGTCAACGCGGCGCTCGCGCGCGTGCGCGCGGGGGACCGTTACC
>JAKLKT010000269.1 GCA_023150495.1 Planctomycetota bacterium | reverse complement strand
CCCCGGGAGCCTTCCGGAGCGCGATGGCAGCCCCCCGGTTCCCCTGGCCCCTCCACCCCCCGTGACGGCCCGGGCCATGTGTACTAGTATTGCTAGTACATATAGGACATGGTGTTCCTCCGGGTCGATCCCTCCGGCGGCGAGCCGGTCTTCCAGCAGATCGTCGACCACGTGAAGCGGGAGATCGCGACCGGGCGCCTCCGGCCCGAGGATCGGCTTCCCTCCGTGCGCGACCTCGCGAAGGAGCTCGTGATCAACCCGAACACGATCGCGCGCGCCTACCAGGTGCTCGAGGCGGAGGGCGTCACCTACTCGCGGCGCGGCGCGGGCACGTTCATCGCGGCGAGGAAGCCGGTCGTGAAGGGCGAGGAGCGGCGGCGCCGCTTCCGCGAGGCGATCGAGGCGGCGCTCGCGGACGCGTTCCACCTGGGCCTTTCGGAGGAGGAGGCGCGCAAGGCGTTCGACGCCGCGATGAAGCGCTTCCGCCTCGTGGAGGAGCGATGAACCCCATCGGATTCGAGCGGCTCACGCACTACTACGGCGCGACGAAGGCGCTCGACACGCTCACGCTCGAGGTGCCGCCCGGCTGCGTCTTCGCGCTCCTCGGCCGGAACGGCGCGGGGAAGACGACGGCGATCAAGTGCCTGCTCGGGTTCCTCGCGCCGACGCGCGGGACCGCGCGGATCCTCGGCCACGATGCGGCCGCGCTGCCGGCGGAGGCGCGGGGCCGGATCGGCTACGTCGCCGAGGGGCAGAAGCTCGTGCCGTGGATGCGCGTGCGGGAACTCGTCGCCTACCAGCGCGCGTCGTTCCCGTCGTTCGACGAGGCGCTCTGCGCGTCGCACCTGAAGCGGCTCGGGCTGCCGGAGAAGCGGCGCGTCTTCCAGCTGTCGCGCGGGATGCGGGCGCAGCTGGCGCTCGCGCTCGCGCTGGCGCAGCGGCCGGAGGTGCTCGTGCTCGACGACCCCGCGATGGGGCTCGACGCGGTCGTCCGGCGCGAGTTCCTCGACGTGATGATCGATCTCATCGCGGACGAGGGCCGGACGGTGCTCTTCTCGAGCCACATCCTGACGGACGTGGAGCGCGTGGCGGACCGCGTGGCGATCCTCGACCGGGGCGTGCTGCGCGTGAACGCCCCGCTCGACGAGGTGAAACGGCGGGTGCGGAGGTACCACGCCCTCTTCGATGGCGATGCCCCGGAGCCGCCGCCGCTGAAGGGCCTCTTGCGCGCGCAGCGCCGCCGGAACGAGCTCGTGCTCACGGTGGTGGATGGGGAGGGCTCGGTGGAACCCCTGTGCAGGGAGCTCGGCGCGCGCACGGTCGAGCCGGAGCCGCTCGGTCTCGAGGATCTCTTCGTGGACTACACGGCGGAGCGCGGAGGTGCCGCATGAGACCCGTCTTCATCCGGGAGCTGAAGGAGCTGTCGCCGGCGCTCGTGCCCGTCCTCGCGTTCGCCGTGATCGCCGGCGCGAGCTTCGCGGGGCCCCTCTCCGTGCAGTTCGACGACATCCTCGCGGTGGCGTCCGTCGGCGGAGTCTTTCTCGGCTGCCTGCACGGCGGCCTCGACCGCTGGCGGCGCGGCGACCTCTTCGCGCTCCACCGCGCCGTGCCGGCCGTGCGGATGGAGGCCGCGCGTACGCTTGCCGGCGTCGTCGTCCTGCTCCTCGGCATCGTGGCGCTCGTGATCACCCACCGGGTGACCACGCTCTCGCACCTCGCGGATCTGCGCGCCATGCCGCAGCTCGCCGTGGCCGGCAGGACCTACGACCACCTCGGTGCCGGCGAGATCGCGCTGCTCGCCGGCTTCGTCCTCGCGGGGTGGGCCGTCCTGCGCTTCGCGGTCGGCGCCGTCCGGATCCGTTGGGCGCTGCCGGCGTTCGTCGTGCTGCCGCTCGCAAGCTGGTCGTTCCTCAGCCGCACGGAGACGTTCGCCGCCGCGACCGCCCTCGCGCTCGCGCTGACGATGCTCTTCTCGCTCGGGACCGGGCTCTGCCTCGCGGGGGATCGCAGATGAGGTCGAACGTCCGCACCCTCCTTCTGCTGCCGCTCCTCGTGGCCCTCCTTCTCGAGGGGATCCACCTGGTCCAGCCTCTTCTCTACGAATCCGTCTACCGCGCCTATCCCGCCGTCGCGCTCGATAGCGAGGGCCGCGTCGTCTACTACGACGTTCGCCTGGAGACGGACGGGATAGGCCGCTGGGTGCACGATCTCGACACCACGCGGAACACGGTCGAGATCCTCGAGCTCGGCCCGAGGCGGGCCACGGAGGGGCTGGTCATCGCCCGCTACAGGGGCGCGACCCGCCACGACTTCGACGGTCCGCGCTTCCTCAGCCGGTACCGGGATGCGTACGAGCGGCCCGTGCCCCTGACACCCCTGGAGCATCTCGCGAAGAGTCAACTGCAGCCGATGGAGGCGGGGCGCCGCGATCTTACGCCGACCGCCGGCGGGCGGGAGGGCACGTTCGTGTTTGCCGTCGCACCCGGCGCCTATGAACAGCGCAGGGTACGGATGCCCGTCGAGTGGCGCGTCGAGAACGACCGGCTGGTCTGCCGCGAGACCGCCACGGGCCGCGTTCTCGCGGGCATCGGCCCGGACGGCTACGCGACCGGGGAGGGGGCCGCCGAGGGGGAACGCTTCGGGCGCATCGCCACCGGTCCGATCCATCGCGTGGACGCGTACGGATGGCTCCTCCTGGACGAGGATGGCCGGAGGATCCACAGCATCTCGGTCGCGAGGGAGCAGTCGCAGTTGAGGGGTCTCTCGGCGGACTCCCTGGACCTCGTTCCGCTGGCGGTCGAGACGAGGGCCCTGCGCCCGGCCACCACGGAAGTCGACGGCGGGGCGACGGCCTTCGTGAGGAACGTCGACCGGCACGTGCTCGTGTTCCTCTCCGACGGCTCCGTGATCGACGAGCTGGATCTCGACCCCCGCGAGAACATCGTGTCGATCGCCGGCGCCTCGCTCGTCTTCGCGGAGGACTTCGGCAGCAGCATCTCCCGCCCGTCCCCCAAGCCGAGGCTCGAGCCCGTGGGCATGATGACGGCGTTCGTGCCGGCGGATGCGGGCGACGAGCGCCTGCGCCTGCGGCTCTTCCGCCCGGGCCAGCCGGCCATCGTGCGCGATGTGCTCCTCACGCCCACGCGTGCGGGCGAGGTCATCCTCGCCAACCTCACGGCGTCCTTGGCTCTCCTTCGGCCCCCGCCGCTCGCGGTCGCCTCGGCGTTGTCGCCTCTCCCGGCGGGCCGCCGCTGGTGGTGGCGCGACCCGTGGCTCGCGGCAGGCAGCTACAAGGGCTGGCTCGCCCTTTCGCTCGCGCTCGCGGCGTTCCTCGCGTGGCGCGCGCGGCGGACGGCGCGCGAACGGTGCGCGACCGCCCGCGCGGTCCGCCTCTGGACCGCTGCCGTCTTCCTCCTCGGACCCCTCGGCCTCCTCTGGATGCGGCTCGTCCTCCCGTGCGTGCCGGTCGAGCCCCTCGGCGGCGCGCGGCGCGCCGTCAACCTCGACGCGTCGCCGAGCAGCAGCGCGCCGTGGCCCGACCCCGAACCCGTTGGAATCGAGGTGCTCCCATGACCCGCCTCCTCCTCGCGCTCCTCCTCCTTCCCCTCGCCGCCGGCGCGGGCGACATCCCGGTCGAGCGGCTTCCCCGCGAGGTGCGCGACGCCCTCGAGAAGCGCTTCCCCGGCGCGCGGATCGTCGAGGCCGACATCGACAAGCTCGGCATCGACGGCAAGCCGCGCAAGGAGCTCACCTACGAGCTCAAGTGCACCCTCCCGGACCGCGAGATCGAGGTGCTCGTCACCCATGACGGGAAGGTCCTCGACGAGGAGATGAAGGTCACGCCGCTCCGCGGCAAGGCCGACTTCGACCTCTCGAAGGACGACGTCCGCGAGGACTTCGCGTTCCTGGGGAAGGCGCTCGAGGAGCGTTTCGCGTACCTCGACTACGGAAACGCCGGCCTCCCCTCCGCGCCGAAGCGGGGCATGCCGCGCTCGGAGCTCGCGCTCGAGGTGCAGAAGGCGATGGCGCGCTTCATCGACGGCCACGCGGACGTCTCGGACCTCCCGCGCGGCCGCGCTTTCCTCCCGTTCCTCGTCGAGTCGACGCAGGGCCGGTTCGTCGCGTTCAAGCCCGACCGCAGCGGCTTCGTGGAGGAGGGCTTCCCGTGGATCGAGTCGATCGATGGCCGCGCGATGAAGGACTGGGTCGGGAAGCTCGGGGTCGCCCTCCCCCGCGGCTCCCCCTCCTACACCACGCGGAACGCGCTCCGCTGGCTCCGCGACATCGACCTCTGCCGGAGGGTCGTCGGCGACCGCGAGTGCGACGATCTGGAAGTCGTGCTGTCCGACGGCACGAAGAAGCGGAAGCTCAGGCTCGACCTCGCCTCACGACAGCCGATCTACGGCCCGTGGCCGCGCCCGCGGCGGCCGGGGATCGACGACGGCATCGGCTACCTCCCGATCCCCGAGATGGACGACGACGCCGCGCGCCGCGTCCGCGAGTGGATGCCGCGGTTCGCGAAGGAGACGGAAGGCCTCGTGATCGACGTGCGCGGCAACGGCGGCGGCACGCGCGAGGCGCTGCTCGCGCTCCACCCGTGGCTCTCGGAGGCGAGCGTCGCGAGCGTGGCGAAGCACCGGCTCGCGTTCCCGAAGGACCACCTCGACGCGCGGTTCATGACGCGCGCGGACGACCCGCGGCTCACCGACGCCGAGCGTACGCTCGCGACCGCGTTCCTCGCGACGTTCCGGCCCGAGTGGGAGCCGCCGCCGGCGAGGTTCAGCGACTGGCACGTGCTCGTCCTGAAGGGAGGGGGCGCGGGGGAACGGTACGGGGGCAAGGTCGTCGTGCTCATGGACGACCGCTGCTTCTCCGCGACCGACATCTTCCTCGGCGCGCTCAAGGGGCTCCCGAACGTGACGCTCGTAGGCCGGCCGAGCGGCGGCGGCAGCGGGTTCGCGCAGCGGTTCACGCTGCCGCGGTCGGGGATCGAGGTCCGCTGCGCGTCGATGGCCTCGTTCACGCGGGAGGGCA